>CBFCWZ010000017.1:0-21799 GCA_965601935.1 uncultured Ilumatobacteraceae bacterium | reverse complement strand
CGCAGGCCGGGATGAACGAGGCGGAGACATGGTCTCCAGGAGCCACGCTCGTGACCCCCGGCCCGACCTCGGCGACGACACCGGCGCCTTCGTGACCGCCGATGACCGGCCAGAAAGGACCGAGTTCCATCATGTCGCGCGCTTCGTCGGGCATCACCATGTCGCCGGTGACGAGGTGTTCGTCGCTGTGACACATGCCAGCGGCCTTCCACTCGACGAGCACTTCGCCCGCCTGCGGAGGATCGACGTCGATCTCCTCCACAACCCAGTCCTGTCCGATGCCGTGCAAGATCGCAGCTCGTGCCTTCATGATGGTCCCCTCTTCCCTCTGGCAGGAACCCCCGAAGCTACATCGCGGGCGGGGCGGCAGGTCAGTCGAGCGGAGTCAGTCGTAGATCATGACGCCGCGGATGTTCTTGCCCGAGCGCATGTCGTCGTAGCCGTCGTTCACACCATCGAGGTCGTAGGTGTTGGTGATGAGCCCGTCGAGGTCGAGCTGCCCCTCGCGGTACAGGTTGAGCAGCTTGGGGATGTCGGATCGCGGGTTGCCCGACCCGAACAACGAGCCGACGACCTGCTTCTCCATCAGCGTCAGATCGAGCAGGCTCATGCTGGCCGACATCTCGAGCGCGGGATGGATGTTGGTGACGACGACCCGGCCCCGCTTGGCGGCGAGAGCGAGCGCCTCGATCATCACCTCTCCCGAGCCGACGCCCATGGTCATGATGACCTTGTTGGCCATCGTGCCCCAGGAGGCCTCTCCGAGCGGTTCCATCGCCTCGGCCATCGAGGGCGCCGTGTGGGTGGCGCCGAACTCCATCGCCCGTTCCCGCTTGGACTCGATCGGATCGATCGCCCAGATCTGCTTGGCCCCGGCGAGCTTCGCACCTTGAATGGCGTTGGCTCCGATTCCGCCGACGCCGACGACCGCGACGATGTCGCCCGGGCTGACTTCGGCGGCGTAGACCGACGAGCCCCACCCGGTGACGACGCCACAGCCGAGCAGGCACGCCTTGTCGAGCGGGATGTCGTCGTCGATCTTGATGCAGCTGGCCTCGTTGACCACGGTGTGGTGGGCGAACGTCCCGAGGAGGCACATCAGGCTCAGATCCTTGCCCTGTGCGCGGTGGCGCGAGGTGCCGTCGGCGATCTGCTTGCCGATCGCCATCAGGGCACCCAGGTCGCAGAGGTTCTGGTGCCCGGTCGAACAGCTCGGGCACTTCCCGCAGGCGGGAATGAAACCGAACACGACGTGGTCGCCGGGGGCCAGCCAGCTCACGTTCTCGCCGACCTCCTCGACGACGCCCGCTCCTTCGTGGCCACCGATGATCGGGAGCTCGAAGGGCAGGTCACCGGTGACGAGGTGTTCGTCGGAGTGGCACATCCCCGACGCCGCGAGCTTCACCCTCACCTCACCCGGTCCGGGATCGTCGAGTTCGATGTCCTCGACACTCCACGGCTGATCGGTCTCCCACAGAATGGCGGCCTTTGTCTTCATGCCGCGCGACCGTACATCTCCCCCGGGCCGGGCGACGATCCCGGATCCCGCTGGCACACTGGCGCGGTGACCGACCCCGAACAGATCGTCGAATCGGTGCGTGAACTCTCCGACGAGGAGTTGCACAACCTGGCCGAGGTGGTGCGCCAGATCCAGATCGAACGGGCGATCACCGCGGGAGACCACGACGCCATCATCGCCAACGGATTCGAGAGCGGATTCGGCCGTGACGGGCTGGGCCTCCTCCCGTGGGTGGAGGGCAGCGTCGTGGTCTGTCCCGGCGGGCTGGTGTCGAAGTCGAAGACGAACCACCGGTGCCGGTTCGTGAGCGTCGACGACGTATGGGTGTGGGACTCCGGTCTCCTCCTGCGCGAGGACAAACGCTCCTCACCCGGGACACAAGAGGGCTTCCGGGCCATCGCCATCGTTCCGCTCGTCGACGGCACCGCCATCGACGTCGTGTCCGGCCGGGCCCGCGGCGGCCAGCACTCGGTGGAGCA
The DNA here is from genome assembly GCA_965601935.1 of uncultured Ilumatobacteraceae bacterium. GTDB lineage: Bacteria > Actinomycetota > Acidimicrobiia > Acidimicrobiales > Ilumatobacteraceae > CBFCWZ01. The sequence continues at coordinate 19,801 of CBFCWZ010000017.1, read as the reverse complement.
CGTGGTCAGCTACGAAGTGCGCGAAGGGAACCTGGACGAAGTCAGCCAGCGCACGGTGGCCGCCGCCAACATGCGCTAGCGCGGCAGCACGTCGACCTGGACGAATCGCTCCTCGTCGAGCCAACGCTCGAGGGCGGAGTCGACTTCGGACTTCTCGATGTCGGTGGCCAGCTGGGCGAGCGTGTAGAACTCCTGGAACGAGTCGTTGCCCGCCGGGTCGAGCAGGGCCCGGAGCACCTCGTCGTTCACCTGCGGGTTGCTGAACAGCTCCAGCTCACGTCGCACCGTCTCCGACGCGGCGTCGAACTCGTCGTCGCTCACTCCCGAACTCTCCAGATCGGCCAGCTCCGCCACCACGGCACCTGCGACCTCGTCGAGCAGGTCCGGCGAGGTGGACACCGAGACGAACGTCTCGGCGTTGGGTTCGGGACCGTCGGTGAAGTCGATCACCCCGAACGGCGAATAGCTCTCACCCACCTCCTCGCGGATCGAATCGATCAGGCGATTGGTGATCGCCGTGGACGCGAGTTGGGCCGTCACCTCCTCGCGGCGGTCGTCGCGGGCCTCGTTCGTGTGCAGGATCGACACACTCGCCCGCTCGCCCTCACCGGCGTTCACCTCGTCGAGGACGACACCGGCAGGCGGATCGGGCTCGTCGTAGCTGGGCTCCTCCTCCCTGCCCGCACTGGGCAGGGTGCCGAGGTACTGCGTTGCCAGCTCACGCGCCTCGTCGACGTCGAAATCACCGGCCAGAGAGAAGGCGAAGTCGGTCGCGTCGCCGAACCGTTGGAGGAACACCGTCTCCACGCCGTCGGCATCGACCTTCGCGACCGAGTCGACGGTGGGGAGCCAACGTTCCGGATTGTCGGGGTAGCGGGTCGTGAGCAGCGCGTCGAAGCTGGCGTAGCCCGGATCGACCGAGGGGTCGGCAGCGAGGTTGGTGGTGTCGGTGACGTAGCGATCGAGGGCGACGGGGTCGACCTGCGGCGCCGTCATCGTGAGATGAACCAGTTGGAAGAGAGTCTCGAGGTCACTTGACGCGGAGCCGCCGTTGAAGCCTTCGTGGTTCTGGTCGATGTACGGGGTCAGGCCGACATCCTTGTCGGCCAGGAAGGCCTCGAGTTCCACCGGGCCGAACGCGCCGGCGCCGCTCTCCGCCACGACCTGGGAGGCGGCCTGGGCGTCGGGCAGGTACTCGTCGTCGACGGCGTCGAGGCCACCGGGGCTGCGGGCCTCGAGCGTGACGACGCCCTCGACCACCGGCGTGACCGTGAGACCCACCTGCACCCCGTTCGCGAACTCGAGCACGACGGGTTCCACGTAGCCGGAGCCGAGCGAGTCCACGGCCGTGACGGCAGCGGCCTCGGGGGGCTCCATCAGCTCGTCGGGGAAGGCCGCCTCCTCGTCGCGAGGCGCGAGGTCGCGGTCGGCGGCCGAGGAGATGATCCGGAGCACCTCGTCGGCGGTCGGTGCGGCGTCGAGCTGCGACTGCGGTGCCACCGACAGGGCATGTGGACCCGCTGCCTCGTAGCGCGCCGTGAAGGCGGCTGCGATCGACGCTGGGGTGGCGCGATCGTACACGTCGGTCGTGAAGGCGAACCCGGCCTCTGCGGTCGGAATGGGCTCGTCGGTGAGGAAGTGCCGGACGTACTCATCCGCATACGAGGCATCTTGGCGCGTGTCGCGGCCGTCGTAGGCGGTCTGGGCGGTACGCCGTGCGGCTGAGATCACCCGTTCGGTCTCGCCCTCTCCGAAGCCGAAACGGGAGACGCGCTCGTACTCGTCGACGATCGCCTGTAGGCCCGGTCCGAGCGATGCGGCATCGCCCTCGACCACGACCTCTGGTGCGTCGAGGTCGCGGACGAACGAACTCGTGTCGACTCGCGCCGAGTCGAAGGGCACCTCGCCTCGCCGGGCGTCGTCGGAGAGACGATTGGCGATGATCTCGAAGGCCAGAGCGGAGAGGATCTGCTGTTCGAGCGCCTCATCGGGGCTTCCGTCGGAGCGGCTCAGCGGGAGGTTGACGAACGCGAAGCCCTTGGCGATGTCGGGATCGGCGAGCACGCGAGCCTGTGGCTCCCTCGACGGGTCCATCTCGAGGAAGGGTCGCTCCCGCCCCGCAGAGCGATCCGTCACGGGCTCGAATCGCTCCCTGAGCTCGTCCTCGACCCAGTCGGGATCGATGTCCCCGACCACGACGACAGCCGAGTTGTCGGGCCGGTACCAGTCGTCGTAGAACCGGCGCAGCGTGTCGTCCTCGGTGGCCTCGATCTCCTCATCGGTGCCGATCGGGATCCGGTCCGCGTAGGGCGATCCGGCCAGGAACAGCTCCCCGACCTCGTTGAAGATCCGGCCCGAGGAACTCTGTTGGGAGCCGCGCCACTCGTCGAGCACGATGCCCCGTTCGGCCACGACCTCGTCGGGGTCGATCGTGGCAGATGTGAGCCACTGTTCGAGCACGTCGAGCCCGGTCTCGACGATCGCGAGGTCGTCGGTCGCCATCGTGAGTTGGTAGATCGTCTCGTCGTAGCTGGTGGACGCATTGATGTCGGCGCCGAACGCAGAACCGAAGCTGCGCAGCACGTCGACCAGTTCGTTGCCGGGGAACATCTCGGTCCCGTTGAACAACATGTGCTCCAGGAAGTGGGCCTGACCACCCTGGTCGTCGTCCTGGATCGCCGAACCGGCGTCGACGGCGAGTCGCATCTCGACCCGCGACCCCGGGTTGTCGTTGGCCCGGATGAAGTACTCCATGCCGTTGCCGAACTCGCCTGAGACGACCGCCGGGTCCGGTTCGGTGATGGTCAGGTCTGCGGGCACCGGGTCGGTGGCGGACGGCTCGGTCGCAGACGTGGCGGACGGTGCGCCCCGATCGGTGTCGATCCCGACTTCGGCGGTGCACGCAGCGAGTACGACCGCGAAGGTCGCCGCCAGAGCCCACCGTGAGCGTCGGGAACCGGCCGTCATCGGCCCGAACCCTATGCGGCGCCGATCACGATTCGCGCGCGAAGCGGGCGATACTGGCGGCGGTTTCGCGGCTGATCTCGGGGCAGGCGATCGCGAAGATCTCGGTGCCGTGCATCGTGCCCATCACCTGGCGGCACTGTGCCGCCACCCCGGCGCGCAGGAGCAGTCGGTAGAACTCGATCCCCTCGTCGCGCAGGGGGTCGCACTCGTTGACGCTGATCATCGTGGGCGGGAAACCGGCGACGTCTTCCTCGGTGGCGAAGGAGGGCCAGGCGAGTGGGTTCTTCGCCTCGAACTGCTCGATGCCGTAGCCGAGCCGGCCGAAATTGTTGTGCAGGTCGAGCAGGATCCCGTTGTTCTCGATCGACGAGGGGAATCGGTCCTGGGGCCACTCACCCGCGATGTACGGGCAGAGCGCGTAGAGCCCGCGAACGAGGCCGAGGTCACCGTCCTGCCCCAGCTTGAGCCCGGTGGCGAGGGTGAGGTTCCCGCCGCCGCTCTCCCCGGCGACAATGACGTGGTCGCGGTCGATGCCGAGATCGGCGGCGTGGGCGAGGACCCACTTCAGCCCGGACACACAGTCGTCGAGCCCGGCGGGGAACGGTTCGACCTCCGGCGCCGACGAGGGCTGCACGCAGTTGCGCATGTCGACCATCGCGACGGCGACACCCTGGGCGGCGATGATCTTCGCCCACGCGCGGTACATGCCGTCGTAGGCGGACAGAATGGCCATGCCGCCACCGTGGATGTAGTACACGCAGGGCACCCGATCGTCACCCTGCGGTCGCACGAAGCGCAACTTCACCGTGTTGCCATCGGGATCCGACACGAACTGGTGCTCCGAGATGTCGAGCCCGGCGGAGGGGGCGACGTCCTCGTTGTCGACCATGTCGAGGAAGCCCTTCACCATCTCGCGCATGGCGAGGATCTCGGGCGTGTTCATCGCGGCGACCAGTTCGTCGCGGGTTTCGAAGCCGCCCGGCTGGTCGAAACCGGGGAACGCGCTGAGCAGATTCTTCAGGCGCGGGTCGAGGCGGGGGTCATCGGCGATCTCGGTCATCGCGGAATGAATAGCATTCGCGTCGTGATCATCGGCTACCACACGCTCGTCTACTCAGACGATGCCGACGCCACCAGGGCGTTCTTCCGCGACATCCTGGAATGGCCGTCGCTCGACGCCGGTCACGGCCGGCTCATCTTCAAGGCCCCACCCACAGGCGTTCGATCTGTGACCTCTCGCCCGAGTTGACCTCGTCGCCCACGGCGATCCGACCGCCGTCGTGCGGCATCAACGCGATCGAGATGGTGCCGTCACGTTCGTGGTGGACCGTTCGAAGCACGTCGAGGTCACGTTCGAGACCGGGTTGAGGCCGGCTCACCATCACGCACCTCGTCACTCGCTTCGTCACGTCGAACTCGACCGCACCGACGCGAAGGACAGCGTCGACGAAGGCATCCTCACCTTCGCCGTCGGTGAGCAGGTTGGTCCGGAAGCGGCGGATGTCCCAGTCGCCGAGCGATGCGGCGGACACGAGCGAGAGCCGTGTTCGGCCGGAGTCGTGCCAGGCGCCGGGCGGGCCCTGCCATTGCACCCAGTCGGTCTCCTCCTCGGCATTCATCGGGTTCTCGTACACGCCACCTCCGGAACCGGCGGCCGCCCTGATCTCCACATCGCGGCCGAGCCAGGCACTCATCTGCGCATGGCCGTCGGCTCCGATCTCACCGCCGTCGGGCAACGTGATCGCCAGCTCACCGTCGCCGACGCGGGCAGTGGCGAACAGCAGCTCAGGAGTCCGCCGGGCCGTGAGCACGGTTCCGGTCGCGGTGTCGAAGACTCCCCAGCCCCGATCCCCGGAGATCCCTGTGCTGGTGACCTCGGCCTCGGCGAGCTGTTCACCGCCGATCGACTTCACCGGATAGCGCCAGATCTCCTGCACTCGCATCCGTGTGAAGGTAGCCGTGGGCATTCGAGCGGCGGGGGCGGTCGCGGTACTGTCTGCGGTATGCAAGAGAGCCCCACCGCCGCCACCGACCGCGACGAGGCTGCCGCCACCACCGTCGACGACGACGTTCTGGTCGAGGAAGAGCTCCTCGTCGAGGAGATCTCCATCGACGGGATGTGCGGCGTCTACTGACACCGTGCTCGACCGCCGTCTGGCGGTGCACCCACAGGTCGCCGTGCGACCCGAACCGTTCGGTGCCCTCGCCTATCACTACGGGAATCGGAAGCTGGTCTTCCTGAGGCATCGCGACATGGTGCGTGTGCTCGACGAGCTGGACGGGGAGGCGACCCTCGCCGAGATCCTCGACGAGTGCGAGATCGACCAATCCCGCTGGTCCGGTTTCGACGTCGCGATGACCCGCCTGATCGAGTCCGAGATGCTCACGGAGATGGACCATGCCGGCACTGGTTGAGCAGTTGAAGGGCGGGCTCGACGCCCCCATCTGCCTCACGTGGGAACTCACCTACGCCTGCAACCTCGAGTGCATCCACTGCCTGTCGTCGTCTGGCCGCCGCGACCCTCGTGAGCTGACCACGGCCGAGGCGATGTCGGTGCTCGACGAACTCGAACGGCTGCAGGTGTTCTACATCAATGTCGGCGGAGGCGAGCCGATGATCCGGCGCGACTTCTTCGAACTGCTCGAGTACGCCACGGGCCGCGGCATCGGCGTCAAGTTCTCGACCAATGGCGCCTTCATCGACCGGGAGAAAGCCGAGTGGCTGGCGGCGATGGACTATGTCGACATCCAGATCAGCCTCGACGGAAGCGACGCCGCAGTGAACGACGCCGTCCGCGGCGACGGTTCCTACGCCACGGCGATCGCCGCGATGGACGCCCTCCGGGCAGCCGGTTTCGGCGAGTTCAAGATCTCGGTGGTCGCCACCCGCCAGAACATCCCCCAACTCGGCAGCTTCAAGGCGCTGGCGGAGTCGTACGACGCCACGTTGCGGCTGACCCGCCTGCGCCCGTCGGGCCGGGGAGCCGACTCCTGGCACGAGTTGCATCCCACCCAGGCCCAGCAGCGGGAGATCTACGAGTGGCTGCTCGCCCACGGCGACGACGTCCTCACCGGCGACTCGTTCTTCCACTTGAACGCTCTCGGCAGCGAGCAACTGCCGGGACTGAACATGTGTGGCGCCGGCAGGGTGGTGTGTCTCATCGACCCGGTGGGAGACGTGTACGCCTGCCCGTTCGTCATCCACGACGAGTTCAAGGCCGGCTCGGTGCGCGACGCGGGCGGGTTCACGTCGGTGTGGCGGTCGAGCGATCTCTTCACCGAGCTGCGTGAGCCGCAGTCGGCCGGGGCATGTGCGTCGTGCGGTGCCTACGACGCCTGCCAGGGCGGTTGCATGGCTGCCAAGTTCTTCACCGGAATCCCCCTCGACGGACCCGACCCCGAGTGCGTGGGGGGCGACGGGGAGTCGGCACTGGAGGCGGCCGGCACACCACCGAAGCCGATGATGGACCACTCCAAGCCCGAACGGGTCACGGTCGGCCTCACACGACGCTGACCTCGTTCGGGGCTACGGTCGGGCTGCGTGCCTGTGCTGCTCGTCACCGTCGGATATCTGCTCGGAACGTTCCCGAGCGCGATCCTCGTGGCGCGCGCCAACGGCGTCGACATCTCCACGTTCGGTTCCGGCAACCCTGGAGCCTCGAACGTCACCCGGGCCCTCGGCTGGCAGAAGGGACTCTGGGTGTACGTCCTCGACGCCGCGAAGGGTGCGCTCGCCGCAGGCCTGGCTCTCGGCCTCGACGGCCGGCCACTGGCCTACTGGGCGGGTGCGGCCGCCATCGTCGGGCACATGTTCCCTGTGTTCCGCCGATTCCAGGGCGGAAAGGGCGTTGCCACCGGGTCGGGCGTCCTGGTGGTGCTGCACCCCCTCCTGTTCGTGATCGTGGTTCCGGCCTGGTGGCTCATCACCAAGCTCACCGGGAAGGCGGCCGTGGGTTCGTTGGTCGCAGTGTGCCTCGTGCCGGTGGGCATGGTGATCGAAGGGGTACCGGCCTGGGAATACCTGGCGAGCGCGGGCGTCTGTGTGCTGATCCTCGTGAAGCACTACGAGAACATCGTGCGACTCGTCCGCCACCAGGAGCATCCGCTGACCAACGAGACCGACGTCGCGGGGTCGGGCTGATGGGTGCCGGTTCGTTGCGCTCCGCGCTCTCCCTCGGTTCGATCGAGTCGTTCGCATCGGTGGGCTCGATCTTCTCGGTGGCGTCGGTGGGTTCGATCGGGAGCCTGGCCTCGACCGGGTCGATCCTCAGTGTCGGCTCGACCGGGTCGATCCTGAGCATCGGCTCGGCAGGGTCGATCGGCGCCATCGGCAAGTCCGGTGAACGGGCCCTGCGAAACCGGCACGAACTGGTGCAGGCGGGGCTGATCGGGCTCGTGGCAGCCCTTCTCCCGGTGCTGGTGTCGGCACGCCTCAGGCGCCGCTGACACGACCCGAGAAGAGTCTTCAGGAGACGGAATAGCAGCCGAATGTACAAGGTTGCAGTGAGTACATCCCTCCCCCATTCGACGGCCTCCGGCTGGATCGACACCAACCCCCCGGGTGCCGATCGCCGGGGGTCGTCGCTTTTTCGCTGCTCCCCGGCGTTTCCGAACGCTCGTATGCCAATTCCGGTCCCCCACTGTTCTACGCTCGCCCGCCATGGAGATGCACTTCGCCACCGTGTGGGAATCGATCGCCGACGCCATCCCCGAGGCGCCGGCCACCACCCATGCCGACATCACCCGCACCTGGGCGGAGTGGGACGACCGCTCGGCCCGTGTCGCCGCCGCACTCGTGGCGGCGGGCCTCCAGCCACAATCCAAGGCTGCGCTCTATCTCTACAACGGCAACGAATACCTCGAGGCACAGTTCGGCATCTTCAAGATGCGGGGCGTCTCGGTCAACGTGAACTACCGGTATCTCGACGAAGAACTGTGGTACCTGCTCGACAACTCCGACGCCGAGGCGCTGTTCTTCCATTCCTCGCTGGGTGACCGCGTTGCGCGTGTGGCCGAGCGCCTGCCCCTCGTGAAGCTGTGGGTCGAGGTCGACGACGGCGGCCCCACGGGACAGGTTCCCGGCTCGGTCGCCTTCGAGGATCTCGTGAGCGGGAACGACCCCATGGAGCGGATCACTCGCAGCGAAGACGACATCTACATGCTCTACACCGGCGGCACCACCGGCATGCCGAAGGGCGTCATGTACGACATGGGAGGACTGGCCGGCGGCTTCATCAGGGGCGGTCCTCCCCTCGTCGGGCTGGAGCCCGCCGCCGACGCCGCCGGGGTCGCGGCACTCGCGAAACAGGCGATCGACAGCGGCACCCAGATGGTGTCGATCCCGTGCGCCCCACTGATGCACGGCACCGGCATGTGGATCGGCGGCTTCATCCCGCAGGGCGTGGGGGCCCACGTGGTCACGCTCACCAGCCGGAGCCTCGACGCCCACGAGATCCTGGCCACCGTCGAGAAGCACAAGGCCACCGCGGTCACCATCGTGGGCGACAGCTTCGCCAAGCCGATCATCGAGGCCCTCGACGAGGGCAAGCCCGACGGGTCGAAGTACGACACCAGCACGCTCGGCCTGATGGCGTCGTCGGGCGTGATGTGGACCGCCGAGGTGAAGGACCAGATCATCGACCGGATCCCCCAGGTCGTGCTCCTCGACGCGATGGGTTCCTCCGAGGGCTCGATGGGCACGTCGATCACCATGAAAGGTGTGCCCGCCAAGACGGCGAAGTTCACCCAGATGGAGGAGACCAAGGTCTTCACCCCCGACGACAAGCCGGTCGAGCCGGGCTCCGACGAGATCGGCTACGTGGCCACCGCGCTCACGGTGCCGATCGGGTACTACAAGGACGAGGAGAAGTCGGCCCGCACCTTCCGCACGATCGACGGTGTCCGCTACTCGTTCCCGGGCGACATGGCCCAGGTTGCCGAGGACGGGACATTGATCCTGCTCGGGCGCGGCTCGCAGGTCATCAACTCGGGCGGCGAGAAGATCTACCCCGAAGAGGTCGAGGAGGCCGTCAAGAGGGTCGATGGGGTCGTCGACTGCCTGGTCGTCGGAATCGACGACGAGAAATTCGGGCAGGCCGTCACGGCCGTCGCCTCTCTGGCGGAGGGCGCCGTCGTGAGCGAGGAACAGATCATCGACTCGGTCAAGTCCGACATCGCCCGCTACAAGGCCCCCAAGTCGGTCGTGTTCGTCGACACGATCCCCCGGGCCCCCAACGGCAAGGCCGACTACAAGACGGCCCGCGATCTCGCCGAGGCCTGATCTTCGTGGTCAGAGAGAGAAGCGGAACATGGCGGTGAGGAGTTCGCCGTCCTGGACGAACTCGACTGCAGCGAGGTAGTCGCCGAGGCCGGGCAGGTCGGCTGCGAAGCTGAACCTGTCGTCACCGATCAACTCGGCATGGGCATGGACGAAGGCGAAGTCGTCCTCGTGGAACAGGGCGAGGAAGGCGGGTGCGCCCATGTGGTCATCTCCGTTCCAGGGCTCGGAGAGCACGAAGTCGAGACCCTGACGAGTGACCGTGAGCCCGTCGTCGGTCCACACGTCGGACTCGAGCTGCTGAGGCGCCACCCCCTCGAAGTCCGCCTCGCCCGTGGCTGTCCCGAGCTCCAGGAGATCCGGCCCGCCCGCCGGCGATGCCTGCACGACGATCCGGCCGGCTCCGTTGCCGGGCAGATCGACGCGATAGATGCCATCCGGCGATGCGTCGTCGCCGATCGTGTGGTGATAGCCGTCGAGGTTCCCTGCCACCGCGAAGGCGTGGATCACCGCGTCGTGGACCTCGTCGTAGTCGACGATGACCTGACCGGCGCGTTCGATCCGCACCTCCAGTTCGGTCGGGTCGTCGACCACGTCGACGATCAACTCGTCGGCGCCCGAAGCCGACTCCAGCGCAAAGGTGGGTTCACGACCGTCGTGATGACCCTCGTCCTCGGTGAGGACCAGCTGGCCGAACAGGCCCGCGCCGGTCAGGGCGACGCCGACCACGATGAGGAAGACCCCGAGGGCCTTCACACCGTGAGCTTCTCCTTGAAGAAGTCGAGGACCTGCACCACGCTCGGCTCGTCGCGCTGTTCGGTGAGCACGGAGTGGTCCGACTTCTTGTTGCTCGGGAGCTCGACGGCGATGAACGCGTCGCCGAGCAGTTCCCGCAGGGTGTCGAATCGACTGCCCACGGCCATGTCCTCGGTGAATCGGAGGCCGAGTACCTCGCAGCCCTGCGCCGCCCGTTCGGCGACGGCAGCCGCGTCGTCGGGCGAGAGGTTGAGGTCGGCCCCGCGTCCCTTCCACATGGGAAGCGGAAGTGAGGGCTGCGAGAGCACGGGCGCGAGCATGATGTCGTCGACCATCATCCCGAGCGCGAAGCCGCCCGAGAAGCACATCCCGACCGCGCCCACGCCGGGACCGCCGACGTCATCGTGGAGGTTGCGGGCGAGGGCCCGCAACCAGCTGATGACCGGCGAGGTCTGGTTCAGGGCGAGGGTGGTGAACTCCTTGGCGATGCAGACCTTCGTCATCGACGCCGCCATGTAGGGCGGCGATGGCGGCTTGCCGGTAGTGCCGACGAGGAGCGGCATCACCACCGTGAATCCGGCGTCGACCACGTCGTTGGCGAACTGTTCCACCGCGGGTGTGATGCCGGGGATCTCGTGGACCACGATCACGGGCGGACCGGAGCCACGCCGGTACGTCGGGTAGGTCATGTCGGCAGCCGTGAACTCGCCGCTCTCCCATCCATCGAGTTCGGGATGCTCGCTCATGGTGTGTTCCCCCTGTGGTTGTTCGTTGATCGATCGTTCTCGAGCCGTTCCAGGGCCTCGGTGGCGAGCATCTCCGTACCCGCCTTGAAGCCGTCGAGCACGGACTGGTCGAGGTCCTGGTTGCCCATCGCTCCCTTCAGGAAGCGGGCGTAGACGCCTTCGGAGATCACCGCGAGACGCCACGCCGAGAAGGCGCGGTAGTAGTCGATGTTCGAGAGATCCCGGCCGGTCCGCTGCTCGTAACGGGCGAGGAGTTCGTCGTAGGTCGGGAATCCCTCGATGCCGGTCGGGTCGTTCGGACGGGACTGTGTCTGGCCCGGATCCGACCAGTACACCCCGAGGTAACCGAGGTCGGCGAGGGGGTCGCCGAGCGTGCAGAGCTCCCAGTCGAGCACACCGGTCACCCTCCCCGCCTCGGGGTCGACGAGGCAGTTGCCGAAGCGGTAGTCGCCGTGGGCGATCACCGTGCCCTCCTGCTCCGGGAGGTCGGCGGCGAGACGTCTGGCCACCTCGTCGACGGCGGGGAGTTCGCGTGTCTTCGACTTCTCCCACTGGGTGGTCCAACGCCGCACCTGACGTTCCACGTATCCGTCGCGACGGGCCAGGTCGCCCAGGCCGACCTCGTCGACGTCGACGGCGTGGAGGTCGGCCATCACGTCGATGAGGTGTTCCCCGGCCCGACGGCGCGCGTCCACCGTCATCGGAGCCGCCTTGTCGGCGCTGTCGAGCACGACCCCGTCGACGAAGTCCATCACGTAGAAGGTGGCGCCGTTGACCGAATGATCCTCACACAGCCCGAGCGTGTTCGGCACGGGAACGTCGGTCGGGCCGACCGCCGAGATGATGCGGTGTTCGCGAGCCATGTCGTGGGCGGTGGCCAGTACGGCTCCCGTCGGTGGCCGCCGGAGGACCATGCGTCGACCGGCCGCGTCGGTGACCGCGAAGGTGAGGTTCGAGCGTCCGCCGGCGATGAGATCGAACCGGAACGGCGCTGCCACTCCGGGGATGTTGGCGACAAGCCAGTCGGTCACACGTGCGTTGTCGAGGCCCTCCGTCACGGAGGCCGAACCTACATCGCAGACCGGGCGGCGGTGGGGTCAGCCGGGACGGCCGACGCCGGTGACCTTGCCCCAGTTCACCGAGGCGACGCTGACCACGCTGCCCGTGTTCGGGGCATGGATCTGCTGGCCGCCACCGAGGTAGATGCCGACGTGGCTGATCGGGCTGTAGAAGAAGATCAGGTCGCCGGGTTGGGCCGAGCTGACCGAGACGCGGGGCGTGGCGGCGTACTGCGACCGGGACTGGTGCGGCAGGTACACGCCCGCACGACCCCAGGCGTAGCTGGTGAGCCCGGAGCAGTCGAAGCCGACGCCGGGAACGGCGGTGGCGTACCGGTAGGGCGTGCCCTGCTGGGCGAGCGCCGCGTTCACCGCGATACCGGCCAGCGAGGACACGGCCGGAGCCGAACCGCCGCCCGACGAGCTGCCGCCCGACGAGGACCCGCCCGACGACGAGCTGCCGCCCGACGAACTGCTGCTCGAACCAGACGAGGACGACGAGGATGAAGAGGAACCACCGCTGGAACTCGACGAACCACTGGAGCTCGACGAACCACTGGAGCTCGACGAACCACTGGAGCTCGACGAACCGCTGCTGCTGGAGCTGGACGAGGAGGACCCGCTACTCGAGTTGGAGGAGGACGAGCTGCTCCCGGCAGCCTGCTGTTCGGCGGCCGCTTGGGCTGCGGCGACCTCGGCGGCGAGGCGGGCGGCGGACTCGGCGGCCCGGCGCTCCTCCTCTTCCTGGATCAGGCGACCCAGTTCGGCCTCGGCCTCGGCACGTGCGTCCTGGTACTCCTGCGTCCGGCGCTCGGTCTCGTCCTGTTGCGATTCGAGGTAGGTGGCGAGCTGCTCGGCTTCGTCACGCGTGTCTTCCAGCGCCGTGCGCTCCTCTTCGAGGTCGGCAACGAGGGCGTCGAGCTGGTCGGTGGAGACGTCACCTGCGCTGAGTGCGACCTTGGCGAGTTCCTCGCGCTGGAGGATGTCGTTCATGTCGGCGGCGTCCTCGAACAGCGGACCGAGCGGGCTCCCGCCACCGCCGACGAACGAGCGCAGCGCCATCTCGCCGAGGTTCTCGCGAAGAGTCTCGAGTTCGGCTTCCTTCTTGCCGATCCGCTTCTCGGCGGCGGTGATCTCTTCGTCGAGTTGGGCTTTCGTGTCGACCGCCTCGACGTAGTCGGCAGCGAGCACGTTCGCCTGCTCCTGCAGGCGCTCGAGTTCGTCGACGATGTCGTCGACACGCTGACGCTGCTGGTCGACAGGGCTGGCCGCCACCGGCTCGGGGAGGGCAACGGGAGCCAGGAGTGCAGCGACGAAAACGAGAGGGGCAACGCGGGTGAGAGACTTCATAGCAACAGGGAGCAACCCTATCGAATATGACGATCCTGTTGCGAAAACAAGACGAAAAGTCCGCCGATCAGGCGTGACATGTGTCGGCCGGAAGATCCGGCCGCCGAGGTCCGATCACTCCCATTCGATGGTACCGGGAGGCTTCGACGTGATGTCGTAGGTGACGCGGTTGATGCCGGGAACCTCGTTGATGATCCGCTGCGACATCACCTCGAGGGTGTCGTAGGGGATGCGCGCCCAGTCGGCGGTCATCGCATCGTCGCTGGTCACGGCCCTGATCACCACGGGGTTCCCGTAGGTGCGCTCGTCGCCCATCACGCCCACCGACCGGACGTCGGCGAGGAGGGCCGCGTACGACTGCCAGATCTGGCGCTCGAGGCCGGCGGCGGCGAGTTCCTCGCGCACGATGGCATCGGCCTCCTGCAGCAGCGCCACCCGCTCGGGAGTGACCTCGCCGATGATGCGGACTCCGAGTCCCGGGCCCGGGAAGGGCTGGCGGTAGACCATCTCGTCGGGCAGGCCCAGCTCGTGACCGAGCCGCCGCACCTCGTCCTTGAACAGGTCACGCAGCGGCTCGATGAGTTCGAGGTCCATGTCGTCGGGGAGGCCTCCCACGTTGTGGTGGCTCTTGATGACGCTGGCCGAACCGTCGGTCCCGCCCGACTCGATGAGGTCGGGGTAGAGGGTGCCCTGGACGAGGAACTCGGCGTCGGTGAGGCCACCGGTGTTCTCCTCGAACACCCGGATGAACTGCTCGCCGATGGCCTTGCGCTTCGCTTCCGGTTCGGTGACACCGGCGAGGGCGGAGAAGAACCGCTCCCCCGCGTCGACGTGGATCAGTTCGATACCGAGGTTGCGCCGGAACGTCTCGACGACCTGGTCGCTCTCACCCTTGCGCATGAGTCCGGTGTCGACGTACACGCAGGTGAGCTGGTGTCCGATGGCCTGGTGCACGAGGGCCGCAGCCACCGACGAGTCGACGCCGCCCGACAGGCCGCAGATGGCCCGGCCATCGCCGACCCGCTCCCGGATCGACTGCACGTGCTCGTCGATGATCGACGACATCACCCACTCGCTGTTGATGGCGGCACGCTCGTGGAGGAAGCGGGCCATCACCTGCATGCCGTGGGGCGAGTGGACGACCTCGGGGTGGAACTGGACGCCGTAGATCTTGCGCTCGTCGTCCTCCAGCATCGCCACGGGTGCACCGGGTGACGTCGCCGTGACGGCGAAGCCCTCGGGTGCGTCGGTGATGCCGTCGAAGTGGCTCATCCACACGTCGTGCGTGGCCGGTGCCTCTGCGGGCAACAGGAGCGACTCGCCGGTGTGGGTGAGTTCGGCGCGCCCGTACTCGCCGGCCATGCCCCGGCCGACCGTGCCACCGAGCTGCTGGGCCAGCAGCTGGGCGCCGTAGCAGATCCCCAGGATCGGGACGCCCAGGTCGTAGATCCCCGGGTCGAGGAGCGGCGCTCCGTCGACGTGGACGCTCGCCGGACCACCCGACAGGATGATCCCGGCCGGCCGGCGTGAGGCCACCTCCGCGGCGGTGATCCGGTTCGGCACGATCTCGGAGAAAACGTTCAGCTCGCGCACACGTCGGGCGATGAGCTGGGCGTACTGGGCTCCGAAGTCGACGACCAGAACGGTGGGGTGCTTCGGTGTGGAGGATTCGGCGGGGGGCGCTTGACTCAAGACCGTGAATCGTAGAGGAGCACCCTCCGTGCGTCCGCTTCCCGCGCGGGTCGCCGCGGTGTTCCTGGTGCTGCTGCTGGCTCTCCCCGTGTCGGGTTCCGTCGCGCTCGCGTCGACCGACGAGGAGCCGCCGCCGACCGTCGAGTCGCCGGCCACCACCGTGAACGACTTCATCCCCGAGGATCAGAACCTGTCCGACTGTCTCGGGGCGTTGGAACGGCCGGGCTGTGGCAGCGAGAGCCGCGGTGGCTGGCGCCAGACGGTCACCTTCTCGGTGATGGCGCTCGGCTTGGTCGTGGTGTTCGGGCGCATCTTCTGGTCGGTGCGCAGGAACCAACGCTCGTAGCCTCGCCCCATGACCCCCGACGAGTTCCGGCGCAACGGCCACGCACTGGTCGACTGGATCGCCGACTACCTCGAGAACGCATCCGAGCTGCCGGTCACCTCCCCCGACGACCCGGGCACGGTGCGGGCGCGTCTTCCGGCCCACCCTCCCGCCGACCCCGAGACGTTCGACGAGGTGATGGCCGATCTCGATGCGGTGATCGTTCCGGGGCTCACCCACTGGCAGCACCCCGCCTTCCACGCCTACTTCCCGGCGAACAACTCGTACCCCTCGATCCTCGGTGAGTTGCTCACGGCCGGGCTCGGGGTGCAGGGGATGAGCTGGAACACCTCCCCGGCCTGCACCGAGGTCGAGACGCTGATGCTCGACTGGATGCAGGAACTGCTCGATCTGCCCGCCCGGTACCGCTCCGACAGCCCGACCGGCGGCGGAGTGATCCAGGGCAGCGCCAGCGAGGCGACCCTCGTGTCGATCCTGGCGGCACGCTGGAAGGCCACAGGCGGAGCGGTGAACGCCGACGGCGACACGACGAAGCTGGTCGCCTACTCCACGTCGCAGGCACATTCGTCGATCGAGAAGGGGCTCCGTGTCGCCGGTATCGGGACCGACCATTTGCGGATCGTCCGCCACGACGACGAGTTCGCGATGGACCCCGCCGACCTCGAGCGCCAGATTCGTGCTGACCGCGCAGACGGCCTCGCTCCCTTCTGGGTGTGTGCCACCCGCGGAACGACGTCGTCGCTGGCGTTCGACCCCGTCCCGGAGATCGGCGCGGTGTGCGAGAGCGAGGGCCTGTGGCTGCACGTCGACGGCGCGATGTCAGGCATCGCCGCTCTGGCCCCTGAGCACCGCTGGGTCAACGACGGGATGGAGTACGCCGACTCCTACTGCACCAACGCCCACAAGTGGATGGGCGTCAACTTCGACTGCACCCTCTACTGGACGAGCGACCGGGCTTCGCTGCTCGGCGCCCTGAGCATCCTCCCGGAGTACCTGCGCACGGAGGCCGCCGAGTCGGGAGCCGTCATCGACTATCGCGACTGGCAGGTTCCTCTGGGCCGCCGCTTCCGGGCACTGAAGCTGTGGTTCGCCATCCGCCTCGACGGGGTCGAGCACTTCCAGGAGCTGATCCGCCGCCACGTCGGGCTGACCCGGGAACTGGCCGACACGGTGTCGGCCGATGAACGGTTCGACGTCGTCGCGCCGCACCCGCTGAACCTCCTCTGCCTGGCCCTCCGTCCGGGCGACCGCGGCCTCGACGAGGCGAATCGCCGGACCGACGCTCTCATCGACACCGTGAACGCCACCGGTCAGACGCTCCTGACCCGGACGGTCCTCGACGGCCGTGTCGTGTTGCGGTTCTCGATCGGCGCGACCCGCACCCAGCGCGCCGACGTCGAGAGGTCGTGGGCTCTGGTCTCCCGCCTCGCTGCAAGAATCGGGTGATGACCGATACGAACGGGCGCCCGGTCGCCCTCCTCACGATGGCGAACGGATACGTGGGCCCGGCACTGTCCCGGCTGCTGGCGACGAAGGGATTCGATCTCGTCCTCCACGGACCCGACGCCTCGACCGCGACGCTCGGCATCGACGTCGACCTCGCCGCACACGCGACGGAACTGGAGGAGCTGGGCGGAGTGGTCGACACCGTGGTCGGGCCCGACCTGCGGACCGCGGAAGGGAACCGCGAGGTGGTCCGGCACGCCCTCGACCGGTTCGGTCGCCTGGACTCGGCCTGCCTGATCACGGGAGCGATCATCGTCGGCACGTTCCTCGACATGGACGTCGCGCAGTGGGAGCGCGTGAAGGCGGCCAACCTCGACATGGTCTTCCACGGGCTCCAGGCGGTGCTCCCGCCGATGAGTGCGGCGGGGTCCGGCCAGGTGGTCGTGTTCACGTCGGCCACGGGTGGGCGTCCCGAGCCGATGACCTCGATCTACGGCGGCACCCGGGCCGGCGCCAACGGACTCGTCCGGGCAGTGGGCCTCGAGCACGCCAGGGACGGGATCCAGGTGAACGCCGTGGGCACCAACTTCATGGACTTCCCCGGCTTCCTCCAGGCCTCGGGCGCCGACCGCGATCCCGAGCGCCGCGCCCGCATCGAAGGTCAGGTCCCGATGCGCCGCCTTGGCACGATGGACGAACTCGCCTCGTTCACCGCCGGGCTGCTCGACGGTTCGAACCGCTTCCAGACCGGCCAGTTCTTCGACTTCTCCGGCGGCTGGGGCGCCTGACGCTCCGTTCAGGTTCGGTTCATCGCACCGATGGCACTGTCGGCGCATGAACCTCCCCGTCCCACCGTTTCTCCTCGCTCGTGCCGTCGCGATCCGCGCCGTCGCTGGCGGCAGCGCTGACGACCCTGCGGCCCTCACTCCCGTCGACCATGCACTCGCCGAACTCGACGAGGACGACTTCAGCGGGCTCGTGATGCTCGCGCTTCCCCCTCTGAACGCTCAGAGCGGTCCGGTGGTGAGCAACTCGAAGAGCATGTAGGCGGTGGCGCCCCAGATGGTCTCGTCGTCGAGGTCGAAGAAGTGGAGCGGCCGGTCGAAGGGCGGGCTGCCCCAACGTTCCATGTGGTAGGTGCCGGGGCGGGTGAGTTCGGAGATGGGGGTCCACATCACCCTGTCGGCCTCGTCGGTCTGGGGGACGAGGGAGGGGCGATCGTCCATCCGCGACACCACCGGGACGATGTAGCTCTTGCTCACCACCGTGCTGAGGTGGGGCAACTCACCGAGCACGGTCGGGACTCCCGGGTCGAGCCCGATCTCCTCCTCCGCCTCACGCAGCGCGGTCTCGACCGGTGACTCGCCCGGGTCGCTGCGGCCACCCGGGAAGCTCATCTCGCCGCGGTGGTGGCGCATGTGCATCGAGCGGCGGGTGAGGAGCACCTCGGCCCCGTCGTCCCCGTCGGCGAGCGCGATGAGCACTGCCGACACCTTCGCTCCGGCGAACGTGGGCGTGGCGGGCGCGGAATGGGCCGGGACTCCGGCGATCAACTCTCCGACGCTCCAGCGGGTTCCCAGTGCCCACGGTGGGTCCGATTCCTCGGTCCACACCTCGGGGCGCGGGATCACCTGCCGGCCACCGGGACGGCGGGCAACGCCGTCGAGCGTCAAGAGTTCGCGGTCCAGCCGGAGCCGGTCAGCTGCTGCAGGATCTCGGGAAGGCCGGTGGTCTCCTCGCTCTTCTCCCATGCCTCCCACGCCGAGACGATCTTGGAGACGTCGGGAGCGGGCTTCTCGAATGCCATGGCCGGAGTCTACGAACGCTTCTCGTCGGAGGCTGACTCGTCGTCGGTCATCGACCGCCAGGTGTTGCGGACACTGTTCATGCTGTTGCCGATCACCCGGCCGGCGGTGCGGCCGATCTCTTCGCTGGTCGGCTTGGTCTTGTTCGCCTTCCGTTCCCGGCGGGTGGTGAAGTCGGTGTGGAACCAGATGAACAACAACACGAACGCCATCGCCCCCAGCATCAGCCGGGCGACGTTGTCGACGCTGATCCACGGCTGGAAGGCGGCCACGAGGAGGAGCAGCATCATCACCACGTCGAGCGTCTTGTGCAGTCTGGGCGACACGAGCCGGAACGCCCCCGCCCCACCTGTGGCCACCGCCGCGTTGAGCATGATCAGGACGCCCATGATGGCAGGGAGGGCGGGCTCGAGGGTTCGGAGGGCGAAGCTGATGAGCATGATGCCGATCAGGTACTCCACCAACTGGTGGATCCAGAAGGGGCGCTGAGGACGGAGTACCTCGGGCATCGGCCTGAAGAGTATCTGCCCGGGCGCGCGACGGAGCCCCGAGGCCTGGCCTCGGGGCTCCGTTCAGGCTCGTACGAGCGGTGAGGGATTCAGCCGTGAGGCTGGATCACATCATGCCGCCCATGCCGCCCATGCCACCGGCACCGGCAGGCATTGCCGGCTCCGGCTCGGGCTCGTCGGCGACGAGGGCCTCGGTGGTGAGCACCATCGCGGCGATCGACGCGGCGTTCTGGAGACCCGCACGGGTCACCTTGGCCGGGTCGATGATGCCGGCGGCGAGCAGGTCCTGCAGCTCACCCGTGGCGGCGTTCATACCGGTGGAACCCTCAGCGGCCTCGACTTCGCGGACCACGATGGACCCCTCCATGCCGGCGTTGCTGGCGATATGGCGGGTCGGGGCGACGAGCGCCTCGAAGACGGTCTTGGCGCCGGTCTTCTCGTCGCCCTCGAGCGACTCGACGACCTTGGCCACGGCCTCACGGGCACGGATGAGAGCGGTGCCGCCACCGGCGACGACGCCCTCCTCGATGGCCGCACGGACCGACGACACGGCGTCTTCGATGCGGTGCTTCTTCTCCTTCAGCTCCACCTCGGTGGCGGCGCCGACCTTGATGAGGGCAACACCACCGGCGAGCTTGGCGAGGCGCTCCTGGAGCTTCTCGCGATCCCAGTCGGAGTCGGTGTTGTCGATCTCGGCCTTGATCTGGCTGATGCGACCCTCGACGTCGTCGTGGCTGCCGCCACCCTCGACGATCGTGGTGTCGTCCTTGTTGATGATGACACGCTTGGCGGTGCCGAGCAGGTCGAGGGTGACGTTCTCCAGCTTGAGGCCGACCTCTTCGCTGATGA
>CBFCWZ010000016.1:0-21862 GCA_965601935.1 uncultured Ilumatobacteraceae bacterium | reverse complement strand
CGATTCCCCCCACGCTAACGACGGGCTGTCACACAGTCGCCGCGATCGGTGTCAGACACCTGTTGCAGCTTTGCGTTGCAGGTTTGCCGGGGTCGGTGGACCGAAGCTGCGACCGGTGTCGGACACCTGTCGTTCGGACTACTCCTCGGAGTCCATCTCCATCTCGCTGTCGTCCATGTCGCCTTCCATCTCGCCGTCGTCCATGTCGCTGTCGTCCATGTCGCCTTCCATCTCGCCCATGCCCTCGACCATGCGGATCTCGGCGAATTCGGTGACGTCGTCGGCGCCGTCGAACACGAACGTCAGGTCGAACCCTTCGCCCTCGAACTCGGCCGGGTCGATGCCCAGCATCATCACGTGGGGACCACCGGGCTCGAGGGTGAAGCTCTCGCCGTCGCCGATCGTGAAGCCGTCCTCGCGCTCCTGCATCGACATGACGCCCTCGTCGTCGGCGACGGTCTCGTGGATCTCGAAGGTGGCCTGGATGTCGGCCGACGCGCCGATGAGGGTGATGTCCCCACCGGTCTCGTTGGTGATCGTGCCGTACCCGGCCGAATTCGGCTGCCCCTCGGCCGGCTTGCGGATCCACACGTCGGTGGCGGTGACCGCGCCGGCGTCACCCGAGTCGTCGGAATCGTCGCCGCAGGCGGCGACACCGAAGGAGAGGCCGAGGACCACGGCCGGGACGGCGAGGAGACGGAGCTTGGTTGTGTTCACGGATGGCAAGGTCGCACCCCCCCGAGATCCGGTTCCCGACTGTACGGACAATCTGTGTGACGTCCGACACGTTCCGGGGATCAGACCGCCTCTTCCAGCAGCTGGCCCTCGTCCAGTCGCCAGCGGCGGGTGATCTCGACGTTCTCCAGCAGGGCACGGTCGTGGCTCACCAACAGGACGGTTCCGGCAAAGCCCGACAGGGCCGATTCGAGCTGCTCGATCGCCTCGACGTCGAGGTGGTTGGTGGGCTCGTCGAGCACCAGCACGTTCGCCCCGTTGGCCATCAACACGGCCATCGATGCCCGCGTGCGCTCCCCCGGCGACAGCGACGACGTCGTCCGGTGGACGTGTTCGGCTCCGAGACCGAACTTGGCGAGGAGGCTGCGGGCGTCGACCAACGTCATCCCGGTCGCTGCACACACCACCGTCAGGAGTTCCTCGTCGACCGAGAGGGCGCGGCGCGTCTGTTCGACCTCGCCCACCACGACCGAACTCCCTCGCCGGAGGACTCCGTCATCGGCGTCGATCCGGCCGGCGAGCAGGTCGATCAGGGTGGTCTTGCCCGACCCGTTCGGCCCGACGAGGGCGATGCGGTCGCCGTACCCCACTTCGGCGGTGATCGGACCCAGCCGGAACCCCGGCCGATCCACGACGACGCCGTCGAAGGACCCGACCACGTCGCCGCTGCGACCCGTGGTCGGGATGCGGAAGCGGAGCTCCCACGGAGTGCGCGGTTCCTCGACCTCGTCGAGGCGATCGATCGCCTTCTCGGTACGCGCGGCGCGCCCCGCCAACTGCTCGGTCTGGTCGAGACGGTAGGCACGGATGTTCTTGTCGGGCTCGTCGTCCCGCCTGAGCTTCGCCCTCCCCTGCGCCGCCCACTCCCGCTCGCGCTGGGCGCGAGCGAGCAGACCGCGCCGCTTCTCGTCGTAGGCCTCGAATCGTTCCTGAGCCTGCCTCCGGGCCGTCTCCCGCTCGGTGAGGTAGGCCTCCCACCCTCCGGCGAAGACCTCCACCCGGTGGCTGAACTCGTCGATCTCGGCGACATCGGTGATGGTGCGGGCGAGGAAGTGGCGGTCGTGACTCACGAGAGCGAGCGCCGAGTTCTGGCGCAGCACCCACTCCTCCAACCGGACGAGGCCGTCCGCGTCGAGATCGTTCGTCGGCTCGTCGAGGAGCAGCACGTCGTAGCGCGACAGCATTACCGAGGCCAGACCGGCCCGCGCCGCCTCGCCTCCCGACAGGTCGCCCGTCACGCGATCGAGCAGGCTCTCCGGGAGGCCGAGGTCGGCGGCGGTCGTCGAGAGACGGGCCTCGAGGTCGGCCGCGCCGAGCGCGGTCCAACGCTCCAACGCGTCGGCGTACCGCTGTTCGGCTCCGGGGGCGCGGGCGGCGAGCGCCTCGGCCGCCGCGGCCAACTCGGTCTCGGCCTCGGCCACTCCCGTCCGCCGGCTCACGTACGCACGCACCGTCTCGGTGGCGGAGCGGTCACGTTCCTGGGCGAGCAGTCCGACGGTTGCGGTCGGTGGCGTGGTCGTCACCGTGCCGCGCTCGGGGTCGAGGCGCCCCGCGAGTGCCTGGAGCAGCGTCGACTTCCCGACACCATTCCTCCCCACGAGACCGACGCGGCGGCCCGGCAGCAGCGACAGGTCGGCATCGGACACCAGCAACTGGGGCCCTCGGGAGACAGTGAGTGAGCGGGCAGTGAGCGACGCGACCATGACGGCACCTCCAACGGATCGAACGGACGATTGGACTGGTCAGTGGTCGGTCATCGACCTGCAGAGTAGTGCACCCGCATCGGTCCGCGGCACGAGTTTGGACCACGCGTGTAAAGCCGTCTGTACACTTCGCGTCATGCCCGCACCCGGTGAGCACCATCCGGCATTCGAGGAATACTGCGAGTGCATCTACGAGCTCGCCGAAGACGATCTCGAAGTCATCCAGGCGCGGATCGCCGAACGTCTGCAGGTCAGTCGGCCGGCCGTCAGCGAGATGATGAAACGTCTCGAAGCGGACGGCCTCGTCACCTCCGGCAGCGGCATCCAGCTCACCCCCAAGGGGCGCCGCCTCGCCGAGCGCGTGGTGCGCCGGCACCGCCTGGCGGAGCGCTTCCTCACCGACATCCTCCAGCTCTCCTGGGCCGAGGCCCACCACGAGGCGGGCAAGTGGGAGCACGTGATCAGCGAATCGGTGGAGGTGGCGATGAGCAAGGTGCTCGGCGACCCCACCACCTGCCCACACGGCAACCCCATTCCCGGGTCCGACTACCAGGAGCCCGACGCCGGACCGCTGGCCGAGATCCCGGTCGGTGGGCCGTTCACCGTGCGGCGCATCACCGAAGAGCTGGAGTTCACCCCCGGCCTGCTCGAGTTCCTCGAGGAGTCCGAGATCCAGCCCGGCCGCACGGGTGAGGTCACCGCCTCGTCCCCCGACGGGACGATGACCGTACAGGTCGGCAGCCGGTTCATCGGTGTCGGCGCGTTCGCCAGCGAACGCATCCTCGTGTCCTCGTGACAGGTCGGCGGCCGGTTCATCGGTGTCGGCGCGTTGCCCAGCGAACGCATCCTCGTGTCCTCGTCACCCTGCGCCGACAACTGGCCGTAGGCGCCACCACTCTCCTTCTCCTCGGCTGTGCAGCCGAGGAACCACGACAACTCGCCGACCCGGACCCGGCTCCGATCTCGGGCGGCGTCATCGTCGACACCACACCCACCACATCGGCCGTTCCAGGGTCTCCCGGTGAGACCCTGGCCGAGATGGCCGCCGAGATGAGCCGGCTGAGCGCGCTCGTGGCCGAGGACGGTGATGCCGAGGGGTCTCTCGACCGCATCGTGCTCCTCTGGGCGAGCGTCGAACGCGAGATCGATGCCACCCGCCCAGGTCTCGTGAACGGAATCGCCACCACCGTCGACCTCGCCGAGACGTCGGTGGTGCGGAACCGCCCGGCCGACGCCGACAAGGCGTTCGCGTTGCTGACCGACCTGGTCGACTCCTACACCGGCGACGGATGAGTCGCGACGGCGTGGTCGGATCTCAACAGCTGTCGGTGGAGCTCGTGCTGGTCCCGGGCCTGCCCGCTGATCGGTTGCCCGAGCCGGAAACGGCGAACCAGCAGGTCGACGACGGCGCGTCGGGATCCGTCCGACGGAGGCGGCGACCCTCGCGCTGGTCAGACATTCGCGACAGCTCTCAGCTGGCGACGGCGACGCGTTCGTCCATCGCGTCCGGCAGGTCCTCGGAGTGAACGACGCTCAGACGCTGGGTGGCCCGCGTCAGCGCTACGTAGAGCGCCCGCAGGCCATGGAACCGACCGCTCACGACGAGTGAGGGCTCGACCACGATGACGGCATCGAGTTCGAGCCCCTTCACCACGCTGACCGGGACCAGGGTGACGCCGGAGTCGAGCCCGGTCATGGTGGCCGAACCGTGTTCGATGCCGGCGCGGTCGAACTGCGCGGAGAGCTCGTCGAGGAGGTGGTCGGGTGTGACCACGCCGATGCTGCCGCCGGGCAGGTCGGTCGCCAACCGGCGGACCTCGGTGATCACCGTGTCGCCGAGCAGGTCGGGTGAGTCGGCGCGCACGATGCGGGGCGGCTCGTCGCCGACGCGCACCGACTCGGGCGAGCGTAGATCCGGCGTCGCCACGGCCATCACGCGGTTCGCCAGCTCCATGATCTGGCCCGGGATGCGGTAGCCCACCGACAGGCCGATGACCCGCGAGGGGCGGCGGTCGGGCAGGTGCTCGAGGACCTCGTCCCAACGCGATGGCGCCAACGGCCCGGTGGCCTGGGCGATGTCCCCGACGATCGTCATCGAACCGTTGAGCGAACGGCGGGTGGCCATGCGCAGTTGCATCGGGGTGAGATCCTGCACCTCGTCGATCACGATGTGGCCGTACGTGCGGATCTCGTCCCCCTCATCGATCTTGCCGTTGCGACCGGGCTTCGGCCCGAGTGCATCGCGCGCGTCGTCGAGCAGGGCGACGTCGGCCGCCGTCCAGCGGACATCGTGGACCGTCTCGGAACGTGGGCGGAACAAGGTGAGCGCCTCGTCCTCGTCGAGCACGTCGCGGGCGGCCAGCCCGAGCAGGGCCTTCGAGCCGAACAGATCGTGGAGGAGTTGGGCGGGGGTGAGCAGCGGCCACATCCGGTCGAGCGCCTCACGCGCCTCGGGCGTGCCGCGCAACGAGTCGCGGACCTCCCGGGCAGAGTGTTCACCGTCGCGGAAGCTGTTCGCCAGCGTCGACCAGAACTCGCCCTCGACGAACCGGCGACCCGAGTTGTGGCGACGGAATCGGCGCCGGGCCGCCCTCACGATGCGTGCGGACTCGTCGGCACGCATCCGGACGTATCCGGCGCGGAACGGGATCACGAGGTCGTCGCGGAGCGGCCGCTCGCGGTCGGCGATGGCGTGATCGATGACCTCGGACATCCGCAGGTCCCCCTTGAGACGGGCCGCCGCGGGGGAGTCGTCGGGCTCGCCACCCCGCGGGAGGAAGGAGACACCTGGGACGAGGTCGCCCAACACCACCTGTTCGACGCCGGCCTCCCCGAGCGATGGGAGCACCTGCTCGATGTACCGCAGGAAGACACGGTTGGGCCCGATGACCAGAACGCCCTGGTCCTCGAGCGGGAAGCGGTGCGTGTAGAGCAGGTACGCGGCGCGGTGGAGGGCGACGACTGTCTTGCCGGTCCCGGGTCCGCCCTGCACGACGAGCACGCCGTGTTGCGGCGACCGGATGATCTGGTCCTGCTCGGCCTGGATCGTGGCGACGATGTCGCCGAGGGTGCCGGTGCGACCCCGCTCGATCGACGACAGGAGGGTGGAATAGCCGCGCAGGCCCTGGACGCCGATGGCGGCACCCGAACCGTCGAGACCCTCGTCGTGCCCCACACCGAGGTGACCCTCACCGAACAGCTCGTCCTCGATCCCGAGCAACTCGCGGCCGTCGACGGCGAAGTGACGCCTGCGCGCCAGACCCATCGAGTCGCGCCCGGTGGCCCGGTAGAACGGCTCGGCGACGGGCGCCCGCCAGTCGATCACGACCGGCTCACTGTCCTCGTCGGCCACGGCCAAACGGCCGATGTGGAAGCTCTCGAGGGTGTCGGGCGACTCGGCCAGACGATCGATCCGTCCGAACACGAGCGACGATCCGGCGAGGTCGAGGTCGGCCAGCCGCTTCAGCAGGGCCTCGTCGAAGGCGTTGCGCTCGAAGCGGGCCTGGAAGGTACCGCCGAGGTCGGCCTCGTTGAGGTCCCTGAGGCGCCACGCGACGTTGCGGCTGTGCTGGAGACACTCGTACGCGTGGTCGATGTAGGCCTGCTCGTCGGCGAGATCGGGGTGGTTCTGCGTCATACGGGCCCTGCAATGCTATCGGAGCCCGGCGATGACCCCTACGGCGCCGTATCGCCCCAGCTCACAGGGGGTGACCGACGGGTCGAGGGCGACGTATCCCGCTCGTCCACACCCCCACCGCCGCTGCTGGCAGATAGCGTCGTCACCGACATGGCCGAGACCACCCTCCCGCAGGCCGGCGACCACGTCGGCACGTCCCCCTTTCTCGATGCCGCCAAGGGGCAACCCTCCCGCCACACCCCCGTGTGGTTCATGCGCCAGGCCGGCCGCTCCCTCCCCGAATACCGGGAAGTCCGGGGTACGGGGTCGATCCTCGAGGCCATCAAGATCCCCGACCTCGCCACCGAGATCACCCTGCAGCCCTACCGCCGCTACGGAGTCGATGCGGCCGTGCTGTACAGCGACATCGTGGTCCCGGCCCACGCGATCGGCTTCGGCATCGACGTGACGCCTGGCGTCGGGCCGGTGGCCGAGGTGCCGCTCCGGACCCGTGTCGACGTGGCCCGCCTGCGCCCCCTCGACCCGGACGACATCCCCTACGTCATCGACACGGTGGCACAGGTGGTCGGGGAACTGCCCGCCGACGTACCGGTGCTGGCGTTCGCAGGAGCCCCGTTCACCGTGGCGAGCTACCTCATCGAGGGCCGTCCGAGCCGCGACTACCGCCACACCAAGGCCCTCATGCACACCGACGAGGTGCTGTGGCACGAGATCATGGAGCGTCTCGCCGAGTCGGCGATCACGTTCATCGACGCCCAGTTGCGCGCCGGTGCGGGTGCGTTCCAGATGTTCGACTCGTGGGCGGGCTCCCTCTCCCGGCGCAGCTATGACCGTTTCGTGTTGCCCCACTCGCGCCGGGTGTTCCACGAGCTGCGCCAGCGGCACCCCGACGTGCCGTCGATCCACTTCGGCGTGGGTTGCGACCACCTTCTCGAGTCGATGCACTCGGCCGGGCCGACGGTGCTCGGCCTCGACTGGCGGACGCGTATCGCCGATGCCCGCCGACGGCTCGGCGACGATCTCGTCGTCCAGGGCAACCTCGACCCGGCACTCGTGTTGGCCGGGGCCGAGCCCGCACTGACCGGCACGGAACGAACCCTCGCCGACAACCTGCGGGGCGACGGCAGCAGGCACCCCGGCCACATCTTCAACCTCGGCCACGGCGTCAACCCCGACACCGACCCCGACGTACTCGCCGCGGTGGTCGACCTCGTCCACCGCGAGACTGCGTCAGTCCAGTGAGCCCGATGAACCCCGGGTTGGTCGGCGTGTTGGTGATGGCGTACGGGACCCCGCGCGCCTCTGAGGAGATCGAGCCGTACTACACCGACATCCGCCGCGGCAATCCGCCCACCCCCGAGGCGTTGGCCGACCTCACCCGTCGCTACGACGCGATCGGGGGGGTGTCCCCGCTGGCCCAGCTCACCGAGTCCCAGGCGGCGGCGATCCAGGCCGCCCTCGAGGCTGCGGTGCCAGGGCGGTTCCGCGTGGCGATCGGCCTCAAGCACGCCACGCCGAAGATCGAAGAGGCGGCACGGCAACTGGTCGCCGACGGGGCCGAGACCGTCGTGGGGTTGGTGTTGGCCCCCCACTTCTCGTCGTTCTCGGTGGGCCAGTACCTCACGCGGGCAGCGGACGCCCTCTCCGAGACCGGCACACCGTTCCGGGGCGTCGAGAGCTGGGCGACCGAGCCCGACCTCGTCGACTTCCTCGGGACGACGGTGATGAGCCGCCGGGACGCGCTTCGCGCCGCCGGTCACGACCGGATCCATGTTCTGTTCACCGCCCACTCGCTCCCCGAACGGATCCTCCGGAGCGGCGATCCCTACCCGGAGGAGCTGGCCTCCACCGCCGCCGCGGTCGCCGGACGAGCCGGTCTCGCCGACGACGACTGGGATGTGGGCTGGCAGTCCGCGGGGCGGACCCCCGAACCCTGGCTCGGACCCGACATCCTCGACGCGATCGACGGGCTCGCAGGCGACGCCGATGCCGTGGTCGTGTGCCCGTGCGGCTTCGTCGCCGACCACCTCGAGGTGCTGTACGACCTCGACATCGAGGCTGCGGCGCGAGCCGAGGAGGCCGGGCTCGGATTCGCCCGCACCGACTCGGTGAACGCCGACCGCGCCGTGATGAACGCGTTGGCCCGGCGGGTGCTCGCCTCCACCTCGACCGGGTGACCGGTCCGACCCCGTGCGAACAGCTGTTGGCCCCACCTCTCAGGGCCGTAGCGTGACCCTGTGACTCCCCCGCGCATCGCCGTCGTCGGTGGCGGCATCTCCGGTCTGGCCACCGCCCATCGTCTGCTCCACCCGGACGAAGCCGACGGAACACCGCGCCCTGAGGTGGTTCTCCACGATGGCGGGCCGAACCCGGGCGGGCGCCTCAAGGCGACTCCTTTCGCCGGTGTCCCCCACGTCGACGAAGGCGCCGACGCGATGCTGGCCCGGGTCCCTGATGCCGTGGCACTCGCCCGCGAGGTCGGTCTCGGTGACGACCTCGTCCACCCCGAGTCGGTCTCGGCGGCGGTGTGGATGGACGGGAAGCTCCATCCGATCCCCGAGGGGCTGATGCTCGGCGTCCCCCGGCAACTCCTTCCACTCGCCCGGACTCGGCTGCTGACGTGGAGGGGCAAGGTGCGCGCCGGGATCGAGCCACTCCTGCCACGCTCCGACATCGGCCACGACTCGATCGGCGAGTTGATCCGCGCCCGCTTCGGCAACGAGGTTCACGACCGGATCGTCGATGCTCTCGTCGGGAGCATCTACGCCGCCGACACCGACCGTTCGAGCCTCGCGGAAGTGCCTCAGTTGGCCGGGCTCGCATCGTCCCGCAGCCTTCTGCTGGCGGCGCGGTCGATGCCCTCCCCTCCGGGCACGGCCACGGCCGCGGCTGCTCCCGTGTTCGCCAGCCCGCGCAACGGGACCGCAGCTCTCGCCGCGGCCACCCGAGCCGCGATCATCGACGCAGGCGGGGAGATCCGGCCGACCACCGTGTCCACGGTCGACTCCGACGGTGACGGGTGGCGGCTGGACGACGAACGGTTCGATGCGGTCGTTCTCGCGACGCCGGCCGCAGACGCGGCTGCGCTTCTCGGCGACGCCGCTCCCGACGCCGCCGACCTGCTCCGAGATGCAGAGACCGCCGATGTGGCGATGGTGACACTGCACGTGCCGCCCGACCAGTGGTCCGACGAACTGGTGGGCATGAGCGGCTACCTCGTGCCGAAGTCGGTGCAACGACTCGTCACGGCGGCCAGCTTCGGCTCGCAGAAGTGGGCGCACTGGGTACCGCCGAACGGGGGCCAGATCCTGCGGGTCTCCCTCGGTCGCGACGGCCTTCCCGTTCTCCAGCTCTCCGACGAGGAGATCCTCGCCGCGACGCTGACCGACCTGGAGACCCACCTCGGCATCGCGTTCTCTCCGCTCGACTCGCGTCTCACCCGCTGGGAGGGGGCGTTCCCGCAGTACCGGCCGCACCACCGCGACTGGGTCGCACGGGTCGTCGACCTCCTGCCGTCCGGCATCGACGTGGCCGGCGCGGCGTATCGGGGCATCGGCATCCCTGCCTGCGTCCGGGACGGCCGCCGAGCCGCCGACGCGATCGCGGCCTCCCTGGCCGCCTGACCTGCGACGATCCATCGCCGGCGAGTGATCCACAGGCACGTCTGACACACTTGAACCCGTGAGTCCACCGTCCCGCCGTCGTGCTGCCGCGTTGGCCGCCGCAGCAGCGGTGATCGCGCTCGGGGTGGGCGGGCTCACCGCGTTCACGAGCCACGACGGGCACGACGCAACTGCCGCCTCGACGCTCCCGGCTCCCGACGAGGTGGTCGACGAAGCACCTCCGACGACCTCCGCTCCAGGGACCACCGTCGAGACCACCACACCGCCGACCACCGAGCCCGAACCGGCACCGACGACCACGGCAAAGAAGGCCGAGAAGAAGCCCGCGCCGAAACCGACCACCACACCTGTCCCCACCACGACCGCGCCGCTCGAACCCATTGCGCCGCCGGACGACACCCGGGGCTGGGAGGAGAGCACCCACCTCGGCAGCATCTCGATCCCCAAGCTGGGCGTCGACGAGAACCTGTACGAGGGGATCCGCCTCACCACCCTCGACATGGGGCCCGGCCACTGGCCGGGCACGGCAATGCCGGGCTACAACGGCAACGTGGTGGTGGCCGCTCACCGCACCAGCCACGGAGGCCCGTTCCGGTACATCGACACGCTGGTTCCGGGCGACGAGGTGTTCTTCGAGACCGAGGTCGGCCCGACCCGGTACCTCGTGACCGAGACCGAGATCGTCCCCCCGACGGCGCTGTGGATCGTCGACCAGACCGAAGACGCAACCGCCACGCTGTTCGCCTGCCACCCACCCGGATCGGTCGCCGAGCGCATCGTCGTCCACCTCGAACTCGCCGTTGACTGACCTCGACCACGCAACGGCGGAGCCCACGGGCGAGCCGGACGCACCGCAGCCGCAGTCCGCCGGCCGCCATTGGGCGCTCCACGGAGCGGCGCTCGGAGGGGGGCTCCTCGTCGCCTTCTCGATGCCCCCGTGGGGCTGGTGGCCCCTCAGCATCGTCGGCATCATGCTCTACGCCCTCACCGTCACCGGGGAGGTTCCGGGCCGGACCCGCTTCGTGCGCGGCCTGCTGTTCGGGGTCGGCTGGATGTACGTCGGCATGGCATGGATGAACCAGCTGACCCTCCCGGGCTACCTGGTTGCGCCACTCCTCCTCGCCGCACTGCACGGGCTGGCCGCGGTCCTCGGAGGGAACGGACCGTGGGCCTGGATGCGCCGCCCCGTCACCCACTCCCTCGCCGAGGCCCTGCGGTTCTCGTTCCCGTTCGGCGGTGTCCCCCTCGCCTCACTCGGCATCGCCCAGGTGGGCGGCCCGCTCGCGGGCCTGGCCCGCCTCGGTGGGGTCATCCTCCTCACCTGGCTCACGTTCCAGATCGGGTTCTCCCTTGCCGCGCTCGTCTGGTGGCTCCGTCATCGACCCGCGAGTGACGTCGCCACCACTTCGGCACCGAGAGCGGCCGCCGTCGGGCTCGCCACGATGGTGGTCCTTCTCGTCGTCGCAGTTCTGGCGCCCCGCGGCACTCCCACCGGCGAGACACTCGAGGTGGCCGCCGTGCAGGGCGGTGGCGAGCAGGGCACGAGTGCCCTCGAGGTGCCCTCGTCACTCGTCACCGAGCGCCACCTCGAGGCCACGCGCACCATCGGGCCCGGGGTCGACTTCGTGCTGTGGCCCGAGAACACGATCGACGTGATCTCCTTCGCTCATTCTGCGATCCGCGAGGAAATTGCCGAGGAGGCAGCCCGGCTCGGCGTGCCGATCGCGGTCGGTGTCACGGAGGACAGCGCCGACGGCTCGAGCTTCCTCAACGCCCAGATCGTGGTCACCCCGGACGGCGAGGAACACAGCCGTTACGTCAAGGTGCGCCGGGTTCCGTTCGGGGAATACGTCCCGATGCGCGGCGTGCTCGAGGCACTCGGCGCGCCGATCGACCAGATCGGGCGTGACGCCACGGCGGGCACGGGCCCTGCCTACATCGATCTGCCGGATGGCACTCGCCTCGCCACGGTGATCTCGTGGGAGGTCTTCTTCGGTGGGCGCACCCGCGACGGCGTCCGGGAGGGCGGAGAGGCGATCCTCAACCCGACCAACGGGGCCAGCTACTCCGGCACCATCGTGCAGACCCAGCAGGTCGCGTCGAGTCGGCTGAGGGCGATCGAGACCGGCCGCTGGGTGGTCCAGGCCGCGCCCACCGGGTTCACGGCGATCGTCGACCACGAAGGAAACGTCCGCCAGCGCACCGCGGTGAGCGAGCGGGCCGTCCTGTACGACTCGGTCGAGCTCCGCTCCGGGCTCACCTGGTACACCAGGCTCGGCGACGCCCCGTTCATCCTGCTCCTCCTCGCCGCCCTGGGCTGCCTGGCCTGGCTCGACCACTCGGCAGGTAAGAGTGGCCGTCGGGACCGCGACGAGGAGCTGCCCCCGATCGACACGTGAGGTCACCGAACCGGACCCCTCCGGAGACCTGGCGGCTCCCTGCACCATCCCGGCGCCGTCCGTTCTCCCGGGTGTTCGGTTGTGCTCTCAGCCGTCGAAGATGCGGTGCCACGCCGTCATGTCGTCGGGGTAGATCCAGCGTTCGACCTGTTGGCCGTCGCGGTACCGGAAGATGCTGATCACACGAGTCCGGACGTCGACGTCGTCGCGGATCGCACCCATCTGGCTCACGGCACAGACGTGGCCATCGCTGCCGAAGACATCGTCCTCGGTCAACCAGAAGCCCTTCGGGCCCAGTGCGGAGAGCCACGCGAGCAGGTCGTCGCGCCCACGAACGTCTCCCGCCATCGAGTGGTCACCGGGAACGTGCCAGACGACATCCTCGGCGATCAGGCGAGCCAACGCCTCGACGTCGCCCGACCGGAACGCGTCCGCGGTCTGCCGGTAGGCCGTGGCGTGAGGATGATCGGCGCTCATGTCCCGAAGGTACCGCCCATCGGCTGCAGGGTCGACCGGCGCGACCATGGATCACGAACCAGCAGCGCTCCCGATCGCGGCACCTTCATCGCACACATCGCACACGATCGACCGGCGTGACGTTGTCCTCTTCGCGCAGCCTCCGACCGGCGCGACCATGGATCACGAACCAGCCTGCGCAGGGAGGTCCGACGATGGATCACGACAACGAACGCAGAGCGGCCGCGATCGACCGCATCACCAAGAGGCGCGACTTCCGGAACCACGTGTTCGTCTACTGCGCCGTGAACGCACTTCTCATCGTCGTCTGGGCGGCATCGGGTGCCGGCTACTTCTGGCCGATCTGGGTGATCGCCGGATGGGGCATCGGCCTCGCCGCCCACGCCTGGCAGATCTACGGACAGCGACCCATCTCCGACGACGACATCCGCACGGAGATGCAGCGCCACGGCCCGTCCTCCTGAGAAGCTGTCGATGAAGCTCGCGCTGGTCCCGAGCCTGCACGCTGATCGGGTGCCCGAGCGGGACACGGCGAACCAGCAGGTCGACGACGGCGCGTCAGGATCCGTCCGGCGGAGGCGGTGACCCTCGCGCTGGTCAGACATTCGCGACAGCCTCCTGACACCGACGCGGCGGTGCCACCTGACACTGCGGCGCCTCGCCGCGGTCACCGCAGGGGCGGTGCCAACACGTAGTCGAGTTCCAGGAAGTCGGCGACGTCGCGGAGCCACACGTCGTCGACGAACGCGGCGTGGTCCGGATGAGCGTTGTAGGCGTCGTACTCGTCCTGAGTGGCGAACCACATCGACAGGGCGTGGGTGAAGTCGTTCTTCCGGCCGACCTGGCGGAGCACCTCGAACCGCTCCACACCGTCGAGTTCGCCGAGTCGACGTGCACTCGCCAGGAACACCGTCTCGTCGACGTTCGGATGCAGACGGAAGGTGACGGTGTGCTGAATCATGACGCCTCCCACCGTAGGACCGTCGACCGCGCGGGGATGAGATCTCCTCCCCGCCGAGGACCGACACCATCGTGTCGACCAAGCGATCCGCAGCTTCACCGGCTGGGTGGCCCCGGGGTGGCCACAGACCACGACCGTCACCCCGGCTCCCGGACAGGAAGTCCTAGCCCGCTTCCGACTTGTGCTCCACGGTGCAGTCCGACCCTGGGTAGAACAACGTGGGGTGATCGGCGTCGCTCCATTGCACGAGATACGGCGCTCCGCCATCCTCGCCCCGTGCCTCCTGGACAACGCCGCGCTTGAGCGCCTTGCCCACGCGATGGCCTCCGATCACCAGGACGTCTCCGACATCGGCATGCATTGCCGTCTCCTTTCTCCTCGGCCTCACGGTGCCCAGCCCACCGCACGAGATGTAGGGCCAGATGTACCAACATGTCCGGCCTCACGCCGCGGAGCCGGTCGTCCGTGGTGTCGACGTGGTCAACCCTTCTTGATCGCCACCTTCGTGACGGCTTCGTTCTCGGTGTCAACGGGCACCTTGACCTCGAGGATCCCGGCGTCGTAGCTCGCCTCGATGTCCTCGACGCGGGCTCCGGCGGGGAGGCGCACCGTCCGCTCGAACGATCCGTAGCGGAACTCGCTCCTGTAGGAACCCTTCTCCTTGGTCTCTTCCCGCTCCTCGCGGTGTCCCGCGATGGTCAGCCGGCCGTCCTCGATGTGGATGTCGACGTCGTCGTCCACGTCGAGACCCGGAAGCTCGGCACGCAGCACGATCGTGCCGTCGTCATCGGTGTACTGCTCGAGCAGGCAGCCTTCCCCGAAGAACGGCATGTTCCTGAACGGGTCCGGCCAGCGACGTCCGAACAGATCGGGCCAACGGTCGAACCAGTCCGTCATCCCCATCCTTTCGGGGGCCGTTCTGGTCGTCGGCGTCACTTCCTCTTTCTCGTTCGCTCCCACGGTTCACTCCTCTCCGTTCTGACTCCTGGGGAGGTGGCCCCTCCCCTTCTATCGACGCGCCCACACCCCAAGAGGACCAGGGAACTTCGTCCGTCAGATGTCGATGATCAGGGTGACGGGCCCGTCGTTGACGAGTTCGACCCGCATCTCGGCGCGAAAGCGCCCGGTGGCGACCTCGAGCCCCAGACCCCGCAGCGATTCCACGACCGCGTCCACCAGCGGCTCGGCCACCTCCGGTCGGGCAGCAGCCGACCAACCCGGCCGACGCCCTCGCGACGTGTCGCCGTAGAGGGTGAACTGGCTGACCACGAGCACCGATCCGCCCACGTCGGTCACCGAGCGGTTCATCACGCCGGCCTCGTCGTCGAACACGCGCAGCCCGGCGATCTTTCCCGCCAGCTTCTCCGCCCGTTGCGGAGTGTCGTCGTGGGTGACGCCGACCAGCACGACGAGGCCGTGCCCGATCGCCCCGGTGTCGACCCACTCGCCGCCGTCGGTGCGGCTCCGGACCGACGCGCTCAGCGCCCGCTGTACGACGGCTCGCATCTCAGCGTCTCCCGGGCCGGATCCGGTCGCCACCCCTGATCCGGTCGCCTCCCCCTGATCCGGTCGCCACCCCTGATCGAGTGGCCTGATCTCGCTCGCATCGTCCTACTCTCGCGTCCGTGAGCCTCCAGATCCACACCATCGAGCACGGCGACACCAGGGTGGGTGTGGCCGTCGGGGCAGGTGGACGCCTGGCGACGGTCGACGTCGGCGGTACGAGCCTGCTCGCACCGCTGCCCGCCGAGCCCGATCCCGCGGCAACGGGATGGGGCTCGTTCCCGATGGCACCGTGGGCGGGTCGGATCCGCCACGGCCGCTTCCGGTTCCTGGGGGCCGACGTCCGACTCGAACTGAACCATCAGGACGGGGGTGGCAACGACCCTGCCCGCCGGCACGCCATCCACGGAACCGTCTTCCACCGCTCCTGGGACGTGACCGCGGCGTCCACCGACACCCTCCAGATCGCGACTCCGCTGGCCGGCGCGCTCGCCTGGCCGTACGGGGGCCTGGCCCGCCAGCGCTTCACCGTCGGGGCGAACCGGGTCGACTGCGAACTGTCGGTCGAGGCGACCGACGGTGCCTTTCCCGGCGAGATCGGATGGCACCCCTGGTTCCCGAAACCCCGCCGGCTGCGCTTCTCCCCCGTCGCGATGTACCGGCGCGACGACGAGATCGCCGTCGCCACCGGCGAGCTGATTCCCCCGGATCCACCGCCGTGGGACGACTGCTTCGTGAACACCGCTCCCGTCACCCTCGTCTACGACCGCGAGGTCGCTCCGGAGCTGACCGTGTCGTCGGACTGCGACCACTGGGTCGTCTACGACGAGCCCGCCACCACCACGTGCGTGGAGCCGCAGAGCGGCCCGCCCGACAGCCCCAACATCCGGCCTCGGCTGGTGATCCCGGGAGTACCTCTCACCCGCACGATGACCCTCACCTGGTGAGGGCCTTGTTGACCGGGCGGTAACCAACCACCGGTAGCCTTTCCGGATGCCAGCGCCCGGGCTCGGACCCGACGACCCCCTGAAGATCGCGTACCTCACCTACAGGGGCAAGCCACACGTCGGCGGCCAGGGCGTGTACACACGGCATCTCACGAAGGCGCTCGTCGACCTGGGCCACACCGTCGAAGTGCTCGGCGGCCAGCCGTACCCCGTACTCGACGAGCGGGTGACGCTCACCAAGCTCCCCAGCCTCGACACGTTCAACGACACCTACCCGGGTCGCCTGCCCGGCTACTGGGAGCTGAAGAACCGCGAAGACCTGCTCGAGTTCGGCCAGTTCCTCACCGGCACCTTCCCCGAACCGCTCGCGTTCTCGGCCCGCGCCGCCCGCCATCTCGTCCCGAGGGCCGGCGAGTTCGACCTGATCCACGACAACCAGTGCCTCGGGTACGGCATCAACAAGCTGGAGAAGGCGATCCCGACGATCGTCACTCTCCATCACCCCATCACGAAGGACCGGGAACTCGAGATCAGCCACGCCAAGAACTGGCGCAAGCGGATGTCGGTGTCGCGTTGGTACTCGTTCGTGAAGATGCAGGGCCGCGTCGCGTCGAAGATGCCGCGCATCGTGGTGGTGAGCCAGAACTCGATCGACGACATCCACAACGACATGGGGGTCTCGAAGGACCGCATGCGGCTCGTGCCGGTCGGGGTCGACCCCGACCTGTTCAAGCCGCTCGATCACGTCGCCCGCATGCCAGCGCGCCTCATCACCACGGCCAGCGCCGACGTCGCGCTGAAGGGTCTCTCGTACCTTCTCGAAGCGATGGCCAAGCTACGCACCGAGCGAGACGTCACCCTCACCATCATCGGCAAGCCCAAGCCCGGCAAGTCGATGGCCCTCATCGACTCGCTCGGCCTGCGCCCCCACATCGACTTCGTGTCGGGCGTGTCCGACGAGCGCATCGTCGAGCTGTACGCCGAGGCGGAGATGGCTGTGGTGCCGAGCCTCTACGAAGGGTTCAGCCTTCCCGCCATCGAGGCGATGTGCACGGGGACCCCTCTCGTCACCACCGACGGCGGCGCCCTCCCCGAGGTCACGGGAACCGACGGCGAGACAGTGCTGCAGTGCCCGGCCGGCGACAGCGACGCCCTGGCCCAGACGATTCGCCGCGGCCTCGACGATGCCCAGCTGCGCGCGAGGATCGGGGCTCGAGGCCGTCAGCGGGTGCTCGATCGCTGGACCTGGCGCACGTGTGCCGAGATGACGGTCGACCAGTACCGCGAGGTGTTGGCGATGCCCCAGAACATCGAGAAGCTGCGCCGCAACGGCCGCATCTGACGAGGCCCACGTGCTCACGATCCGCTTCGACGACCTCGGCCTGCAGGCCGGCGACCGCGTCCTCGACGTGGGCGCCGGGTTCGGCCGCCACGTGTTCGAGTGTGCCCGACGCGGCGCCGACGTGGTGGCCCTCGACTACGCCGAGGACGAGGTCGTGGAGACCCTCGCCACCCTCGACGGGATGGTCGAGTCGGGCGAGATCGCGGAAGCCAGATTCAAGGGAGTGATGCGCGGCGACGCCACACGGCTTCCCTTCCCCGACTCCTCGTTCGACGTCGTCATCACCAGCGAGGTGCTCGAACACATCCAGGACGACATCACCGCGATCACCGAGATGGTTCGGGTGCTCAAGCCCGGTGGCAGGTTCGCCGCCACCGTGCCCGCCTGGTTACCGGAAAAGATCAACTGGATGCTCTCCGACGAGTACCACGCCCCGAAGAGCGAGGGCGGCCACGTTCGCATCTACTCCAAGACCGAACTCCGCGCCAAGCTGCGCTCCGCCGGGCTCGAGCTGACCGGAGGCCACAAGGCCCACGCGTTGCACGCTCCGTACTGGTGGCTCAAGTGCGCCGTGGGTCCGCGTGACGACGACCATCGCCTGGTCGCCCAGTACCGCCGCTTCCTCGAGTGGGACATCACCTCGCAGCCCTCCTCCACCCGGCTCGCCGACCGCGTGCTCTCGCGAGCGATCGGCAAGAGCATCGTGTTCTACGGCCGCAAGGTCGGCGCAGGAGCGACGGCGTGATCCCCGAACTGGAGGGAGTGGTCACCCAGGACGAGGTGAGAGCCACTGCCGACCATCTCGTGTCGCTGCAACTCGACACGGGAATGATTCCGTGGTTCCCCGGGGGCCACTGCGATCCGTGGAACCACGTCGAATCGGCGATGGCCCTCGACGTGGCCGGATACCACGGAGAGGCCCGCCGGGCCTACGACTGGCTGGCCGACGTCCAACGCCACGACGGCAGCTGGCACGCCTACTACCACTTCGACGGCACCATCGAGGACGACAAACTCGACACCAATGTCTGCGCCTACATCGCGGCGGGCGTCTGGCATCACTGGCAGATCACCGGCAACGACGACTTCGTGCAGCAGATGTGGCCCACGGTGGAGTGGGCGCTCGAATTCGTGCTCGCCCAGGTCCGCGAGGACGGGCTCCCGCTCTGGGCCATCGAGTCGTACGGTCGTCCGTGGAGGTACGCCCTGCTCACCGGCACGGCGAGCATCCAGCATGCGCTCCGTTGCGGCGCCGCCCTCGGCCGGGCCCTCGGCCGCCCCCACGGCAACTGGGTCGAGGCCGCCGACCGGATGGCCCGTCTGATCCGCACCTCACCCGATTCCTTCGAACCGAAGACCCGCTGGGCGATGGACTGGTACTACCCGGTCCTCACCGGGGCGATGGTCGGCGCCGAGGCCAAGGCTCGCATGGCCGACGGGTGGGACACGTTCGTCATGGAGGGGCGCGGCATCCGTTGTGTCAGCGACGAGCCGTGGGTCACCGCGTCGGAGACCGCCGAGTGTGCACTCTCGTTCGCCGCCATCGGGGACACCTCCACCGCCACCGAACTGCTCCAGTGGACACGCCCCCATCGCCGTGACAACGGCTCGTACTGGACCGGCATCGTTCATCCCGAAGGGATCCTCTTCCCGTTCGATGAGCACACCAGCTACACCGCGGCGGCCGTGTTGCTCGCCGTCGATGCCATCACCCGCACCACGTCGGCGAGCGATCTCTTCCTTCGCCACGACTGAGTCGGGTCGAAGGGCGCTCCGTCAAGTCGGGCTGCTCCCTAGACTCGCCCCGATGCACGCGAAGCTCGCCCGCACCCTCGTCTCGGTCTGGAGCTGGTTCGTGCTCGGCGTCGTGGTGATCATCTGGACGCCTCTGGTCGCACTCACGCGGCTCGTCACGTTCCCGTTCGACAAGCAGGCCTACTGGGCCGGGTACCTGTGGCGGAAGCTGGGCTGGACGCATTCGAACCTCACTCCGGGCTGGGACTTCAAGGTCTCGGGAGATCTGCCGGCCGACATCAGGAAGAAGCCCTACGTCGTGGTGGCGAACCACGAGAGCTTCGTCGACATCCTCCTCATCTGCCACGTGAAGACCGAGATGAAGTGGATGTCGAAGACCGATTTCTTCCGCTACCCGCTGGTCGGATGGATGATGCGATTGGCCCGCGACATCCCCTTGGAGCGGGGCGACTCGGCGTCGGGCAAGGCCGCGATCGCTGCGTCGAGGGAACGGCTCTCCACCGGCGCCAACGTGATGATCTTCCCCGAGGGCACTCGTTCGGTCACCGGCGAGATGCGCAACTTCCGTGCCGGTGCCTTCAACCTGGCGATCGACGAGCAGGTGCCGATCCTCCCGCTCGTCGTGTACGGAACACGTGAGGCCATCCAGAAGCACGACTGGCGCGTGTACCCCACGAATGCCGAGGTGCGCGCTCTCGAACCCGTGCCCACTGTGGGGATGACCAGCGACGACATGCCGGCACTGCGCGACCATGTGCGGGAGATGATGCTCGCCACCCAGGCCGACCTGCGGCGAGAGTACGGGGCGGTCATCCCGCCGCCGGCCGACGACACCGTCGCCGAAGGCTGACGTGGCGGCCGCACCGGGGCCGCGGGTGCGCTGACCGGTGCAGGCACCCGTACGGCTTCTCCTCGCTCTCCGGCCAACGGTCAGCACCGCGCTCCTGATGGCCACGGCCACCAGCACGATCGTCTTTCTCGCGTCACCGTTCCTGATCCCGGCTGTCGCCGACGACCAGAACGTCTCCATCGCCACGGCGGGCTGGGTCTCCACCACTCAGCTCGCCGGGTTCGTCATCGCCTCGTGGGTGGGCAGCCATTTCCTGAAACCGGTGCGCAGCCTCTTCGTGGGTGGCGTACTCCTCGCGGTGGCCGCAAACGTGGGCTCGGCGCTGGCACCCGACTTCGCCGTCCTCGCGGGCACGAGGTTCTTCAGCGGGATCTGGCTCGGCCTCGCTGCATGGTTCGCCTGGCAGGACGCCTTCGGCGATGCCGGCAAGACCGGCGACGTGGCCGTGATCGCTCCACTCGTGAGCATCTTCGTGGCCCCCGGGGTCTCGGCCCTCATCGAGGGGCTCGGGGTCTCGTGGTTGTTCGTGATCCTCGCAGCCATCTCGGCCCTCCCCCTGCTGTGGATACGGCAGATCCCGACCGTCGCCCCGCTCCGTCCGCACCGGACTCGCCACTCCGCCACGCGCGCGGCACGGATGATCCTCCTCGCGCTCGGTGTACTCACCCTGGGCGGGTCGTCGGTGTTCGTCTACGGCGCGGCGATCGGCACCGAGCTGCGGGGGCTCTCGCCGTTCGCCGTCTCGTTGTTGTACAGCGCCAACGCCGTGGCCTCGATTCCCGCGGCCAAGTGGTTCGGTCCGCGCGGCCCCGCAGGGATGTGGTTCTTCGGTACCGCCGTCTGCGCGTTCCTCATCCCGGCGGTCCGCAGCGACGTGGTGTTCGCCGTCGCGCTCATCTCGTGGGGCTTCGTGTTCTTCATGGGTGTGCCGGCAGCGTTCGGGCTGCTGGCGTCGCGCAGCAACTTCCCCGAGGAGCGGGCGGGCGACGCCCAGGCGATCATGGCCCTCGGCCGCGTCGGCGGCCCTCTCATGGGAGGTGCCTTCATCGCCGCCGACAACACCGTCGGCCTCGGCCTCGCCGCCGCCACCTGCCTCAGCTTCGGAGCGGTCCTGCTCCTCGCCGCCTTGAGGATCTTCGATCCTGCGCATATCAGCCGGATCTGAGACGTGCCTCGGGTGTCCCCGTGCAACGACACTTCGGCCACGGTGTGCGTCATGGGGGTTGGGCGTGATGGGACACCCGTCTGCGCATCCTGCCGGATATCGCGCCCGTTTGGCTCGCGGCTGGCAGGGTCGAGGTGTGTCCGCAAACCGGCGACGTGGGGTACACGACACGGGCCCGTTGAGGGTGGTACGAGGCGGATGGACGCCCGGCACCTGTTCATGTCGAGCGGTAGGTTCATCGGTGCAACATTGCGACCCCCTACTTGGAGGACTTCAGCATGACGGAGAGTTCCTCAGCGATCCCGGTGTCGGTCACGACGCCCGACGATGTCGACACGCGGCTCGGCTCCCTCCAGTTTCGTGATGGTTACGCGACACCGGAGAGTGCGGCGAGTGTGGCGGACGGACTCGACTTCTTGCACGGCGTCGAGGCGTTCATGAACTCGATTCAGGGTGTGTCACTGTGGGCGCTTCGCAAGGGGTTCGCTGATGCCGGAGTGGGTGACAATGAGTTCGTCATCTTCTCCGAGATGATGGACGCCAGTTCGCTGTTCCTCACCGCGAATGCCGACACCGTGTACTTCTGGGGCAACCTGAACCTGTCAGCTGGGCCGCTGGTCGTGGAGACGCCTCCCGGAGCCCTGGGCATTTTCGATGACTTCTGGTTCCGTTGGCTCGGCGATTTCGGCCTCCCAGGCCCCGATCGGGGCGAGGGTGGCCGCTACCTGATCATTCCTGCCGACTACGACGGCCCTCTTCCCGAAG
>CBFCWZ010000015.1:0-23122 GCA_965601935.1 uncultured Ilumatobacteraceae bacterium | reverse complement strand
GGAGGTGGCCTGCATCCAGGCCTCGTAGAGCCCGCGGTAGACACCATCGCGCTCCAGCAAGTCGTCGTGGCGCCCGTCCTCGACCAACTCCCCGTGCTCGAGCACGAGCACGCGGTCGGCACGGGCCGCGGTCGAGAGGCGGTGCGCGATCGCGATCGTGGTGCGGCCCGCAGCCAGCCGCTCGAGGGCGCGGGCGATGCGGACCTCGGTGAGGGCATCGACCGACGATGTCGCCTCGTCGAGGATCAGCACGTCGGGATCGGCGAGGCCGGCGCGCAAGAGCGCCACGAGCTGTCGTTCGCCCGCCGAGAGCTGCTCGCCCCGCTGACCGACCCGGGTCTCCAACCCTGCCGCGAGACCATGGACCCAGTCGAGCACGTCGAGCTCCTCCACGACGCGCTCCACGTCGCCGATCGCGGCACCCTCATGGGCGAAGGCCACATTCGCGGCGATGCTCTCGTCGAACAGGAAGGGCTCCTGCGACACCACGATCAGCCTGCTTCTCAGCTCGCCGCGATCGACCCGCGTGACCGGAACCCGGCCCAGACAGATCTCGCCGATCGTCGGGTCGGCGAAGCGGGCGACGAGGCGGCCCAGTGTGGTCTTGCCGGATCCGGTCGCGCCGACGAGTGCCACCTGCTGGCCGGCAGGGATCCGGATGTCGATGTGTCGCAGAACCGGCTCGTCGGCGCCGCTCAGCTGATCGCGGCGCGGGTAGGAGAACGTGACGTCGCGTATGTCGATGTCGAGCTGCCCGGCGGGGAGCGGAACAGGATCCGCCGGTGGGGGCGGGCCGATCGGCATGTCGAGGACCGACAGGACGCGTCGCATCCCCGCGACTGCGGTCTGGGTCTGGTCGAGAACCTCGGTCAGCTCGGCGATGGGCTCGAGGAACCGGTAGGTCAGGAACACGAACCCGACGACGGCCCCGGCGGTCAAGCCGCTCTCGGGACCGCGCAGAACCGCCACACCGATGACCGCGGAGATGGTGAACACCGAGAACACCTCCCCCGACGGGAAGAGAAAGGCGCCGATCAGGGCCGCCCGCACATGTGAGTTGGCCTTCTCCTCGACGGTCTCCTCGACCCGTTCCGCGAGCACCGGACCCGCGTCGTAGGCCCGGATCGTCGGAGCGCCGGTGACGACCTCGGTGACGGCACCGAGCATCTCCCCGTTTCGCTCGCGCGCTCTGTCGTAGGCCCGCACGAGGTGGCTCTGTACGGAGCGCAGGACGAAGATCAACGGCAGGGCCACGCCGAACGCCACGAGAGCAAGGATCCAGTCGTAGGCCAACATCACCCCGCCGACCACGAACATCAGGGTTCCGTCGATCAGCCAGGCGAGGCCACCCCATTCGAAGAACCGGGCCAGCGTCTCGATGTCGCTCGTGACCCGGGCGACGAGGCCACCCCGGCGCTCCTCGCCGTGGTCGGCCAGGCTGAGCTGGTGGATGTGGGAGATCAGCCGGACGCGAAGCTCGTAGAGCGCCTGCTCGCTGCGCTCCCCCAGCCGCAGCGCGGCCTGCCGGAAGCAGAACCCCGCGATGACCGTCGCCACCACGGCGACGACGGCCAACTGTGTGATGAGACCCACTCGCACCTCGTCCTGGCCGACGATGCCACGGTCGATCGCCTGCTGGATCAGGATCGGAACGACGACCCGCCCGCCTGCTCCGACGGCCGCGAGCATCCACGTGACGAGGAGCCCCTGGCGGAGGATCGGCGTGGTGTCCAGGCCGCGGCCGATGGTCTGCACGGCCGAGTCCTGGCTCGTTGCGGTGAGGCTCCCGGCACGGGCGACCACACGCGGATCCGGTGTGCTCATCGCACTCCCCCCGGCGTGTTGTACTCCTCCGCCCGATCGGTCTCGAACGCCTCCACCAGTTGCCGGTAGCCGGGCTCGGACTCCATGAGCTCCCGATGTGAACCGTGGGCGACGACCCTGCCGCGCACCAGGAAGACGACCTGATCGGCGAGTGCGATCGTGGAGGGCCGGCTGGCCACCATCACCACGGTGGTGTCCCGGAGGGAGCGCCGCAGGTTTCCGAGCACCCGGGCCTCGGTGGCCGGGTCGAGGGCCGACGTGGTGTCGTCGAGGACCAGCACCGTCGGCTGCCGCAGGAGCGCCCTGGCGAGTGCCACTCTCTGTCGCTGGCCGCCGCTGAGGCTGACCCCTCGCTCGCCCACCACCGTCGCAAGTCCCTCCGGTAGGTCCTCCACGAAGTCGCCTGCCGCCAATTCGAGCGCGCAGCGGATCTCCTCGTCGGGGTAGTTGGTCCCGAGTTCGAGGTTGTCGCGCACCGTTCCGGCGAGCAGGAACGCCTCTTGGAACACGATCGCCTGGTTGCCGGACCGGACCTTGACCGCGCCGCTGGTCGGCCCGATCAGGCCGGCGGTGAGTTCGGCGAGCGTCGACTTCCCGCTTCCGGTCGGGCCCACGAGAGCGACGGTGGAGCCGGCGGGGATCGAGAGATCGACTCCCGCCAGGGCGTGCGCGCCGTCGGTGCTGCCCTCGTGCCGGTACACGAGATGCTCGTACTCGACACCGAAACCGTCCGCCGCCACCCCGAGCGAGGCCGCGGGGAGAGGCTCGACGGGTTCGGACACGACCTCCTGGATCCTCTCCCACGCCGCCTTGGATCGGGGCAGTTCGGAGAGGGCGTACCCGATGAGCCGGAGCGGGA
The DNA here is from genome assembly GCA_965601935.1 of uncultured Ilumatobacteraceae bacterium. GTDB lineage: Bacteria > Actinomycetota > Acidimicrobiia > Acidimicrobiales > Ilumatobacteraceae > CBFCWZ01. The sequence goes on along the minus strand of CBFCWZ010000015.1, from coordinate 20,439 downwards.
ACACGAGGAGCGTGAACAGGAAGATCACGCTGGAGAACTCGCCGACCGTGAGATCACCCGACTCGACACGGAGCGCACCGATGACGACGAGTGAGATGTTGGCGAGTGAGGGGATCACGTCGAGGAGCGCCTCGAACCAGCTCCGTACGTGGATGGCACGGATCCGCGAATCGCGCACTTCTCCCGCCAGACCGCTCAGCCGTCTCGTCTCCCGAGACTCGGCCCCGTACGACTTGACGAGCTGGACCCCCTCGAAGCTCTCGTGCACCCCGGCCGAGAAGTCGCCGAGCTGTGCTTGAGCCCGGGCGAAGTGCCTCGACACGGCTCGCTCGTAGACGAGGTTCATCGCGATGAAGGTGGGGAACACGACGATCGCGACGATGCCGAGCGGGACGTCGATGATGAAGAGCCACACCGTGGAGATCACCACCATCAGGACCGTGCTCGACGCGAACGGGATCGGCGCCAGTACCGACACCGTGCTCTCCGTGTCGACGCCGGCCCGGGCCACGAGGTCACCGTCGGCCCGACGGCGGTGCCACACGATGGGTTGACGAACGAGCCGATCGAGGACCTGGTTGGTGTACGACTGGGCGACCCGCCACATCGCGGTCGACGCGAAGCCGCGCCGCGCCACCACGGACACTGCCCGGACGAGGCCGATCCCGACCACCAACGCGACCCCGGTGAGGTAGGTACTCAACTCGACCGAACCATCCTCGAAGCGGGGCAGGATGACCTCGTCGATCATCCAGCGGATGGCGAAACTCGACGCCACGGTGCACACGGCGAACACGGCCGCTCCGGCCAGGGCAGCCAGGAACAGCCGCGGATGCAGCCGGACCATCGCTGCGATCAGTTGGGCGTTGCGACGCGCCGTCGCGAATCGGCCGTCACCGTCATCGGTCACGCGGTGTTTCTACCAGCGCGATCCAGCCGTAGCGTCCCCCGTTGTGTCGATCGGCCGCATTCTCGGTATCAGCGCACTCGTCATCGCCGTGTTCTTCTGGACGTGGGCCCTCTTCTTCGCCTCCAAGGAGGCGGTGAACAAGATCGACGACCGGGCCTGGGCGGAACGCGCCGAATTGATCTGCGCCGAGGCCGAGGCCGAACTCGCCACCTTCGACAACGAGACCTCCCCGAACATCGAGGAGCGGGCGGCGCTCGTGGTCCGCTCGACCGACATCCTCGCCGAGATGCTCGACGAGGTGGTGGCCGTGGAGCCGACCGACGAGAAGGGCCAGTCGATCGTGCCGCGCTGGGAGGAGGAGTACCGCCAGCTCCTCGACGACCGGTACGCCTACGCCGACCAGCTGGCGGCCGGCAACGACGGCCCGTTCACGGAGACGGCGGTGCTGGGGATCCCGATCACCGAACGGATCGAGACCTTCGCCGGCGACAACGAGATGCCGAGCTGCGCCCCGCCCCGCGATCCGGTCAACTGAGAGGCCGGGTCAGATCTCACGGAGCACACGCGCCGGAACCCCGGCGGCGACGCAGTTGTCGGGCAGCTCACCCGTGACCACCGAGTTCGCCCCCACCACCGTGTGCCGGCCGATCCGCGCACCCGGCAACACGACGGTGCCGTGGCCGAGCCACGACCCGTCACCGATCGAGACGGGCCTCTCCTCCATGAACTGCTGCGAGATCGGGAGGTCGAGGTCCTCGTAGCCGTGGTTCTGATCGGTGATGTACACATGATGTCCGGTCCACACGTCGTGGCCGATCACGATCTCGAGGTGACCGACGATCCCGCTCCCCTTGCCGATCAGGCAGCGATCACCCACCGTGATGACGGGATCGGTGACCATCTGCTGGCCGGGCACCATTCCCGCCGACAAGGAGATCTGCGGGCCGAAGAGAGTGCCGCGACCGATGTGGATGTACTGCTCGTTGAAGAGGGCATTCGGAGGGAAGCAGATCACGCTGTTCTCGCCGAACGCCCCGAAGCGGCGTCCGCGCCGGCTGTCGGGACCGATCGCCCCGAACTCGACGGCGAGGTCCCATCCCGACCGCACGACCTCACCTGCCGCCCGCTTGAGCGCGGTACGGACCTGCTGAACTCGTGTGTGGGGAACGGGCTGGCGCTCGAGCACGGAACGCGACGCTACTTGCCCCTCGTCCGCAATCACTTGCCCCCACCCCTCGTCGTCGGCAACAGTGGCCCCGTGTCCAGCCAGGGTGATCACGGCTCGATCACCGATGTGCCCGGTGTGCTCGTGGGCCACCACCAACGGCGCGGGCGGGGGTGGCAGACCGGGACCACCGCGATCGTGGTCCCCGACGGCGCCACGCCCGGTGTCGACGTCCGCGGAGGAGGTCCCGGGACGCGCGAGACCGATGCGGTCCAGCCGAGCAAGCTCGTGCAGACGATCCACGGCATCTGTCTCACGGGCGGAAGCGCGTACGGCCTGCGGGCCGCCGACGGCCTCGTCGACTGGCTGGCCGAGCGCGGCCTGGGCTTCCCGATCGGGACCTCCCCCGACGAAGTGGTCCCCGTCGTCCCCGCCGCGGTCATCTTCGACCTCGCCCGAGGCGGGAACTTCGCCAACCACCCGACTGCCGACTTCGGACGGCGCGCCGCCGACAACGCACGGCGAGCCCAGAGGACATGGGGCTCCGTCGGCGCCGGAACCGGTGCCCGCACCGGCGGGCTCCAGGGCGGCGTCGGGACGGCCAGTGCCACGATCCCAGAACTCGGCGTCGTGATGGGCGCGCTCGCGGTCGTGAACTCCAACGGATCGGCGGTCGACCCCTCGACCGGCTTGCCGTGGGAGGCGGCGGGATGGAAGCTCAGACGGCCGCCTGCCACCGAGCGGAAGGCGGTGCAGGCCGCCCTTGCCGCGCCACCACAGCCGACCAACACCACCCTGGGGGTCGTCGCGACCTCAGCGGCACTGAGCAAGGTCGAGGCCTCGTCTCTCGCCGCGGTCGCCCACGACGGATTGGCCCGGGCGATCCGGCCCGCCCACTCCCTCGTCGACGGAGACACCGTCTTCTCCCTCGCCACGGGCGCCCACGAACTGCCGGACCGGCTGGAGGTCGACGGGAGCGAGCTCGACGGCCCGCAGGCCCGTGTGACGGCCCTCCGGCTCCTCGCTGTCGCGGCAGCCGACACGTTCGCCGCCGCGTGTACCCATGCGCTGCTGACGGCCACCACCCTCGGCGACAGCCCGGCCTACCTCGACCTCTGCCCGTCCGTCCGCCGATGAAGCTCCTCACCACGCCCGCCGAGGCGCTCGAGTGGTCGCGATCCCAGCATCGGGAGGGCTGCACCATCGGCCTCGTTCCCACGATGGGCGCGTTGCACGACGGCCATCTCGCACTCGTCCGCGACGCCGCGGAACGAGCGGACTCGGTGTGTGTCTCGATCTTCGTCAATCCTCTCCAGTTCAACGAGGGAGCCGACTTCGACAGCTACCCCCGGCCGATCGACGAGGATCTCGCCGCCTGCGCGGAAGCGGGGGTCGACGCCGTCTACGCCCCCACCGGCCGGGCGATGTACTCCACGGCGTTCCAGACCAGGGTGGTGCCGGGGGCGCTCGCCGAGCAGATGGAAGGGGCCATGCGGCCAGGCCACTTCGAGGGTGTGGCGACGGTGGTGACGAAGCTCTTCACCGCTCTCCGCCCGGACGTGGCCGTCTTCGGGCAGAAGGACTACCAACAACTCGTGATCGTGCGCAGGCTGGTCGCCGACCTCGACCTCGGCGTCGAGATCGTCGGGCACCCGATCGAACGCGATCCGGACGGGTTGGCCATGTCGAGCCGAAATCTGCGCCTCACGCCCGAACAACGGACTGCTGCGGTGTGCGTCCCCCGCTCGCTCACGGTGGCAACCGAGGCCGCTCGAGCCGGCCGCACGCCCGCTGAGGTGGTCCGGGCCGCCGTCGATGTCATCGCCGCAGAGCCACTCGCCCGGCACGAGTACACGACGGTGTTCGATCCGCGAACGCTCTGTGAGGCGGAACAGATGACCGACGGCCTGCGGATCGCAACCGCGGTGTGGTTCGGTGACGTCCGCCTGATCGACAACCGGGATCTGGCCTGAAACCCCATCAGCCGGGGTACTCGTCCGGCACGACGGGCGAGTACAGCCACTCGGCGAAGAAGTCCGACAGATCGGCGCCGTGGACCTCGCCGGCGAGCGCCTCGAAGGCGGTGGAGGATCGGCTCGTCCCGACGTTCTCCGCCACCCACCGCCGGAGCAGTTCGAAGAAGGGGTCGTCGCCGATCGTGAGTCGGAGCGCGTGCAGCACCACGGCGCCCCCGTCGTAGACGTTGTAGCCGAAGAGGTCGATGACGTCGGGATCGCCCGTGGCAGGGCCACCGCGGAACTGCCGGTTCGCCAATGCCGTCCCTGCCGACGAGTCGATGGTCTGCAGGCCCTTCTCGTCGAACCAGAGCCATTGGGCGTACGTGGCGAAGCTCTCGCTGAGCCAGATGTCGCTCCACGTCGCCGGGGTGACGGCATTGCCGAACCACTGGTGGGCCAGTTCGTGGGCCAGGATCAGCTCGTCGAACGCACCGAGCGCGCCCGTCTGCGCTCCCTTCTCGAGGAGCGTCCGTCCCTGCGTCTCCATCGCCAGACCGTCGACGAGTCCGGCGAAGGCCAGGCCGTACCGATCGAGGGGGTACGGGCCGATCAGCGCCTCCAGGAAGTCGAGCTGGGGGGCGATGCTGCCGATGGCCGCGGCGTGCCGATCCAGGGCGCCGACCGACACCACGTGGGTGAGGGCCACGTCTCCCTCGTCGCCCTCCACGCTGCCGTCGACGATCTCGAAGTCCCCGACGACGAGGTGGATCAGATAGGTCGCCATCGGGTCCGTCTCGACCCAGACCCACGGATCGGTGGCACTCCCCTCCTGCACCAGCTCACCATTGGCCGAGACGACGAGCCCGTCGGGCACCAACACCTCGAATCGCCATTCCGCCTTGTCGGACGGATGGTCGTTGCTCGGGAGCCAGGTCCGCGCTCCGTCGGGTTGGTTCAGGACGTGCGCGGTGTCGCCCTCCACGAACCACCCGACCGGGAGTTCGGCGCGGGACCGGCTGGTGTCGATCTCGACCGTGTACTCGATGGTCGCCGTCACCACCGAGTCACGTTCGGCAGGCAGCTCGACGACGAGATCGGTCGCCTGCACCCCGACGGCGGCCGGTTCGCCGTCCACCACGGCATCGACCACGTCGAGTCCCACCGCATCGAGCGCCAGCCCGCTCACGTCGAGCGGCACCGCCGCCTCGACCGTGACCTCCCCGACCACGCGCACCTCGTCTCCGGCGTCATCGTCCGACAGACCGGTCAGATCCAGCCGGACGTCGTAGGACAGCACGTCCACATCAGGTGACCCGAGGGCGGGAAACAGCTCATCGACACCGCCCAGCGCGGGTTCGCGGCTGCCCGGCCGACCTCCTTGCCCCGGGGCCTCCTCCGTGGCGACCGGAGCGTCGGTGGTCTCCGACTCCACCGGCTCCGCGGTGTCCTCCTCGGGCGGACCCGTCGGGGTGGGCGCAGTCTCGGCGGGAGCGGTTGTCGGGACGGCAGACTGCGGCGGGGCCTCTGACCCCCGGTCGGCGACCGAACCCGCTCGGCTCGCGCATGCCGCCAGGACGAGCGAGCCGACCAGCAGGCCCCCTCGAACGACTGCACCGCGCACGGCGCCGACAGTACCGACGGATCCGTCCCGAGTGGCCGCGGTCAGCGGCGCACGGAGGGATCGCTGATCGTGGCCCGGTACCGGAGGGTGTGCACGCTGTCACCCGACAGGATGGCCCCGCGACCCAGCATGCGACCACCCTCCCAGTTGGAGAGGCCGAGTTCGGGGCGATCGAGGGCGTACTGCCCGTCGACCCAGCGGGTGAAGCCATCGGCGACGAACGGGGCGTCGACGGCGGCATAGAAGCGTTCGTGCTCGGTGGGGTCGTCGCTCACGAGAGACGCGACAAAATGTGGGCTGTAGTGGTTGCACAGCCGGACCGCGTCGGCCAGGTCGGCGGCCTCGACCAGAGTGATCTCCGGCGATGCCTCCCACTCCCACTCCCGGGCCAGCAGATCAGGGGCGAGCAGCGAGGCGGCGGGCTCGCGGGACGCGCCGTCCGCCCGCTCGATCGTGACGGTCTCCTCGAACCGCTCGGAGGGCACGAGGTGCTCACACCCATCGACGACGTGGAGCCGGGAAGCGACCCCCCGCTCGGCTGCCGCGGCGTCCAGGCCGGCGAGCACGGCAGCGGCCGACGTATCGGCTCCGTCGGCCAGGACCACACAGACATTGGCGGTGTTGCAGACCTTACGGTCGAGCGAGTGGTGCACGGCGGTCTGCAACGATTCGGGGTCGACCCCCGCGCCGGCGACGATCCAGGCACCCCCTGTGCCGTGGAGGCTGACCGCAACTCCGGACTGGCGGGCGACCGCACCGAGTTCGGCGACGGCCCCACCGGAGCCCCTGGCCACCGCCAGCGCGAGTCGACGGTCGCTGAACAGGGCATGGCCGGCACTGTGCTCGGCCGACTCGATGAGCTTCACGGTGCCGGAGGGGAGGCCGGCGGCGGCGAGAGCAGGAGCCAGTGCGTTCTCCACGATTGCCGTCGCCGTACCGAGCGCATCGGAACCGATGCGGAAGACGACGGAGTTGCCGGTACGGACGACGCCGCAGGCATCCGCGAACACGTTCGGGCGCCCCTCGAACACGAACCCGACGACCCCCAACGGAGCGCGGCGGGCGGCGACGGACCAACCATCGTGCTCGATCGCATCGACCACCCGGTCACGGTCGGCCTGCGAATCGCGCCAGCCCTCCAACCCGGAGATCATTCCCTGGCGCATCGTTTCGTCGAGGAGGAGTCGCGTGGTGGAACGGCCGCGGGCCCGCGCCCGCTCGACATCGTCGGCGTTGGCCGTGGCGATGAGTGCGACGACATCATCATCGCGAAGACACCCCGCGAACCGGTCGAAGAAGGCCGTGATCTGGTCGTCGGTACACGCCGCCAGCCCGGCGAAGCCCTCGACCGCCTCCCCGACGGCGGAGTGGACCAACTCGTGTTGCTCGGCCGGAATGCGCAACAGGCGCCCGCTGTCCTGCACGACGACGAGCTGATCACCGGCCCGGAACTCGGACGCCAGCCGTGCGTCGACGACGGCAACCCGGTCGCCGCCGAATGGGATCCTCTGGCCCGCTTCGAGGGACGTGAGTCGGTCGTGGTCCTCAGCCATGACGTCGGAGGGTAGGCCCCGGCATCGGCTGTGACACACTGCGAATGATGACCACGGACCGTGTGTACTTCCGCCAACTGCTCTCGGGCCGCGACTTCGCCACCACCGACCCACTGGCGACGCAGATGGTCAACTTCGTCTATGCCATCGGCGACCGCGAGTCCGGTGAGTGCCTCGTCGTCGACCCGGCCTACGCCGTACGCGATCTGGTCGACGTGATCGCCGCCGACGAGATGCGGATCACCGGAGTCCTCGCCACTCACTACCACCCAGATCACATCGGCGGCTCGATGATGGGCTACTCGATCGAGGGCATCAGCGAGCTGCTCGACCTTGTGGACTGCCCGATCCACATCCAGCGCGACGAGTCCGAGTGGGTGGAGAAGACCACCGATGTCGGCGCCGACCATCTCGTCACCCACGAGTCAGGCGACATCGTCACCGTGGGAGGCGTCGAGATCACGCTCCTGCACACGCCGGGGCACACGCCCGGCAGCCAGTGCTTCCTCGTCGGAGGGAAGCTGGTGGCCGGCGACACCCTCTTCCTCGAGGGCTGCGGACGCACCGACCTGCCTGGCTCGAACCCCGCGCAGATGGTGGCCAGTCTCCGACGCCTGGCGGAGGTTCCCGACGAGACCGTGTTGTATCCGGGCCACCAGTACTCCCCGGCGCCGAGCGCGCCGATGGAGCACGTGAAGCGGACCAACTACATCTTCGACGCGATCTGAGCGGCGGACGCCGCCCACCCTCAGCAGTCGGACTTGGCCGGGATCACGATGTCGAGTCCCGGGTAGAACGCGGAGTATCCGGGAGTACCCGCGTTGGCGGCGTTCAGCGCGTCGACCGTCACGTCGAACTTCTCGGCCACTCCGATCGGGTAGTCACCGTCCTCGATGGTGTAGCTGCCCTCGGCGCAATTGTCGCCGGCCTCCGGAATGGTGTCGCCCGCCTCCTCGGCCTCGGTGGAGACCGTCGCGTTGTCGGCGGTGTCGCTGTCGTCTTCCTGCACCGTGGTGGGCGCGCTGGCTCCCGGCGGGATCTTGATGGTCTCACCCGGGTACGGGAACTCGTCGACGCTCGACCATTCGTTGAAGTTCACCAGTTCGTCGACCGTGATCCCGAAGGTCTGGGCCACCCCGAGCGGGTAGTCGCCGGACTGCACGACGTACTCCTGGGAGGTGGTGGACGTGCCCTCCTCCGTGACGCCCTCTGGCGGCACCGTGGTGGCGGGCTCCTTCACGACGAATGCGGTCGAGCCGTTGTTCAGCTCGACCGTGCTCTGGCTGGGCGCGGCGCCGTCGTCGGAACCACAGGCGGCGAGGAGCAGTGCTCCCACCACGAACGGCCAGGCCACGACCCCGACACGACGCACGTTCATCGATGACATGGACCACAGCGTACGCGGTGCGAAGGCCGCCACGGCGTCGCCAGGAGTCACAGGATCCTCGGGAACCACGGAAGTCCGGCGAACGTCAGCGCAGCGGGACGTCCGTCGGCGCCACTGGGCGCGGCAGCCGCGAGTCGCCCATGAGGTACTCGTCGACACCCGCCGCAGCGGCCCGGCCCTCGGCGATGGCCCACACGATGAGGCTCTGGCCACGGCCCATGTCGCCGGCCACGAAGATCCCCGTCTGGTTGGTCATGTACCGGGCGTCGCGCACGACGTTGCCGCGGCCGTCGAACTCGACTCCGAGACCGTCCAGCCACGAACCCTTCTCAGGACCGGTGAAGCCCATCGCCAGGAAGACGAAGTCGGCCGGGATCTCACGATCGGTGCCTTCCACCTTCTCGAAGCGGCCGTCGACCATCTCGACCTCGTGGATGTGCAGGGCTCGCACACATCCGTTCTCGTCGCCGAGGAACTTCTCGGTGTTGACGCTGTAGATCCGCTCGCCGCCCTCCTCATGGGCGGAGGTGACCTTGTAGACCATGGCGAACTGCGGCCACGGGTTGCCGGCGCCACGTGTCTCGGGCGGCTTCGGCATGATCTCGAGCTGGGTCACCGAGGCAGCACCCTGACGGTGGGCGGTACCCAGGCAGTCGGCACCGGTGTCACCGCCACCGATGATCACGACGTGCTTGCCGTTCACGTCGATCGGGGACTCGTCCATGTCGCCGAGCTGGACCCGGTTGGCGAGCGGAAGATACTCCATCGCCTGGTGGACGCCTTCGAGTTCCCTCCCCGGGATCGGAAGGTCCCGCCACTGGGTGGCGCCACAGGCCAGGACCACCGCATCGTGTGAGGCACGCAGCACCTGCATGTCGACGTTCTCGCCGACGACGGCGTTGGTCCGGAAATCGGTGCCCTCGGCCTCCATCTGCTCGAGGCGGCGGTCGATGTGGCGCTTCTCCATCTTGAACTCGGGGATGCCGTAGCGCAGGAGGCCGCCGATGCGGTCGGCTCGCTCGAGCACGACGACCTCGTGGCCGGCACGGGTGAGCTGCTGGGCCGCGGCCAGCCCGGCCGGACCGGACCCCACCACCGCCACCCTCTTGCCGGTCTTGACGGAGGGGACCTGGGGCGTCACCCAGCCCTCCTCGAAGGCCCGGTCGATGATCTCCACCTCGACCTGCTTGATGGCCACAGGATCCTGATTGATCGCGACGACACACGCCGATTCGCAGGGTGCCGGGCAGAGCCGCCCCGTGAACTCGGGGAAGTTGTTCGTGGAATGGAGACGCTCGATCGCTGCCTGCCAGCGTTCGCGGTACACGAGGTCGTTCCAGTCGGGGATCAGGTTGCCGAGGGGACACCCGTCGTTGCAGAACGGGATGCCACAATCCATGCAGCGCCCCGCCTGATGGTTCAGGATCTCCTTGTCGAACGGTTCGTAGACCTCGTTCCAGTCCCGCAGCCGCACCGGCACCGGCCGGTGGGCGGGGAGTTGGCGGTCCCACTCGAGGAATCCGGTCGTCTTACCCATGGTGAATCTCCTACCTCTCCTCGAGCCTCAGACCCGCGCTGCTTCCATCACCCGGTCGACCGTTTCGGCCTCCGAGAGGCCAGCCGCGGCCGACTCCTCCATCACCGTGAGCACGCGCTTGTAGTCCCCCGGCATCACCTTCTTGAAGCGGCCGTGCGCGCTCTCCCAACTGGCGAGGATTCGCTCGGCAACGGGGGACCCGGTCAGTCCGGCGTGGCGCGACACCGTGTCGTGGAGGAAGGCAACGTCCTCGTCGCTCAGTTCCTCGAGGGCGACCATCTCGTAGTTCACCCGTGTGTCGAACAATCCGTCGACGTCGTACACGTAGGCGATGCCACCGGACATACCCGCACCGAAGTTCCGTCCGGTCTGACCCAGGACGACGACGCGGCCACCCGTCATGTACTCACAACCGTGGTCGCCGACGCCCTCGCTCACGGCCAACGCGCCCGAGTTGCGGACGCAGAAGCGCTCACCGACGATGCCGCGCAGGAAGATCTCCCCGCCGGTGGCGCCGTAGGCGATGACGTTCCCGGCGACGATCTGCTCCTCGGCCACGAAGGGCGCCGCGTTGTCCGGGTGGACCACGAGGCGGCCGCCCGACAGTCCCTTGCCGAGGTAGTCGTTGGCGTCGCCGACGAGGCGGATCTGCACACCCGACGGCAGGAACGCACCGAAGCTCTGGCCGGCGGAGCCGTGCAACGTGATGTCGATGGTTCCTTCGGGGAGACCGTCGCCCTTCCACTTCTTGGTGATCTCGTGGCCGAGCAGCGTGCCGACGGTGCGGTGGACATTGCGGATGGGCAACTCGATCGACACCGGTGTGGCGTCCTCGATGGCGCCCTGCGAGCGGACGATCAGCTCCTGGTCGAGTGCTTCGTCGAGACCGTGGTCCTGGCCCACCGTCTGGAACATCGTCTGGTCGTACGGATTCTCCGGAACCGCGAGGATCGGCGAGATGTCGAGCCCGTCGGCCTTCCAGTGCTCGAGGGCATTGCGGGTGTCGAGACACTCCACGTGGCCGATCATCTCCCCCATCGTGCGGAAGCCCAGCCGAGCCATCAGCTCACGGACCTCCTCGGCGATGTACTCGAAGAAGTTCACGACGAACTCCGGAGTACCGCTGTACCGCTCTCGCAGCACCGGGTTCTGGGTGGCGATACCGACCGGGCAGGTGTCGAGATGGCAGACGCGCATCATGACGCACCCCGACACGACGAGCGGGGCGGTGGCGAAGCCGTACTCCTCGGCGCCGAGCAGAGCGGCGATGACGACGTCGCGTCCCGTCTTCATCTGGCCGTCGGTCTGCACCACGATCCGGTCGCGCAGCCCGTTCAGCATGAGGGTCTGCTGGGTCTCCGCGAGGCCCAACTCCCATGGTCCGCCGGCGTGCTTCAGGGAGGTCAGAGGACTCGCTCCGGTTCCACCGTCGTGGCCAGAGATCAGCACCACATCGGCCTTCGCCTTGGAGACGCCCGCCGCAACGGTGCCCACGCCGGTCTCGGCGACCAGCTTCACGTGGATCCGGGCCTCCGGGTTGGCGTTCTTCAGGTCGTGGATGAGCTGCTTCAGATCCTCGATCGAGTAGATGTCGTGGTGCGGCGGCGGGCTGATGAGGCCCACTCCCGGCGTGGAGTGACGGGTCTTGGCCACCCACGGGTACACCTTGTGGCCGGGGAGCTGGCCACCCTCACCGGGCTTGGCTCCCTGTGCCATCTTGATCTGGATGTCATCGGAGTTGGTGAGGTATTCGGCGGTCACCCCGAAGCGGCCGGAAGCGACCTGCTTGATGGACGACCGGCGCGCCGGGTCGTAGAGCCGATCGGCATCCTCGCCGCCCTCGCCGGTGTTCGACTTGCCGCCCAGGCGGTTCATCGCGATCGCCAGGGTCTCGTGGGCCTCGGCGGAGATGGAGCCGTAGCTCATGGCACCGGTGGAGAAGCGCTTCACGATCTCACTGATCGGCTCGACCTCGTCGAGCGGCACCGGCTCGCGATCGGAACCGAACTCGAAGAGGCCGCGCAACGTCATCAGGCGCTCGGACTGGTCGTCGACCTGGCTGGTGTACTCCTTGAACAGGTCGTATCGCCCTGCCCGCGTCGAGTGCTGCAGCTTGTACACCGTGTCGGGGTTGAAGAGGTGTGCTTCCCCCTCACGACGCCACTGGTACTCGCCTCCGAGTTCCAGGCGGCGGTGGGCCCGATCCTCGGGACGGGCCGGGTTGGCCATGGAGTGACGCTCGGCGACCTCTCGCGCGATCTCGTCCAGTCCGATCCCCCCGAGCTTCGACACGGTGCCGGTGAAGTACTGCTCGACGAGTTCCTCGCCGAGACCGATCGCCTCGAAGATCTGGGCTCCGGTGTAGGAAGCGACGGTGGAGACGCCCATCTTGGACATCACCTTGAGGACACCCTTGCCGCAGGCCTTGATGTAGTTCTTGATCGCGACCTGGGGCTCGAGATCGCCCATCGAGTACATCTCGCGCTCGATCAGGTCCTCGATCGACTCGAACGCGAGGTATGGGTTGATGGCACCCGCGCCGTAGCCGATGAGGAGCGCCATGTGGTGTACCTCACGGGCATCACCGGCCTCGACGATGAGGCCCGCCATCGTGCGCTGCTTCGTTCTCACGAGGTGGTGGTGCACTGCGCTGGTGGCGAGCAGCGAGGGGATCGGCGCATCGACGCTGTCGGCGTTGCGGTCCGACAGCACGAGCAGTCGGGCGCCGTCCTCGATCGCCGCGGAGGCCTGGGCACAGATGCGGTCGAGGGCCGTACGGAGTCCGTCGCCGCCGTCAGCGACGCGGTAGAGGCCGGAGATCACGGTGGAACGGAGTCCCGGGTGCTCCCGGTCGTCGTCGATGTGGATGATCTTGGCCAGCTCGTCGTTGTCGATGATCGGGAACGGCAGCGCCAGCTGACGGCAGCTCTCAGGGCCGGGCGACAGGAGGTTCGCCTCCGGTCCGACCGTTGACGCCACCGCGGTGACGACCTCCTCACGGATGGCGTCGAGCGGCGGGTTGGTGACCTGGGCGAAGAGCTGGCTGAAATAGTCGAAGATCAGGCGGGGCCGGTCGGAGAGCACGGCGATCGGGGTGTCGGTCCCCATCGAACCGAGTGCCTCGATCCCCTTCGTGGCCATGGGGTTGATGAGGATCTTCAGCTCCTCGTGGGTGTAACCGAACATCTGCTGACGACGCAGCACGCTGTCGTGGCTGAACACCACGTGTTCCCGGTCGGGCAGGTCATCGAGCTGCACCATGCCCTGCTCGAGCCACTCGCCGTAGGGGTGTTCGGCCGCCAGTGTCGACTTGATCTCCTCGTCGCCCACGATCCGGCCCTGGTTCGTGTCGATGAGGAACATCTTCCCGGGCTGGAGGCGGCCCTTGGCGACCACCTTCGAGGGGTCGACCTCGATGACGCCGACCTCGGAGGCCATGACGACGAGGTCGTCGTCGGTGACCCAGTACCGGCTCGGGCGCAGACCGTTCCGGTCGAGCACCGCGCCGATGACCTCTCCGTCGGTGAAGGTCACGCTGGCCGGACCGTCCCAGGGTTCCATCATCGCGGCATGGAACTGGAAGAACTCCCGGAGATCATCGGGCATCGTCGTGTCGTTCTCCCACGCCGACGGGATCATCATCATGACGGCGTGATGGATCGGGTAGCCACCGAGATGGAGCAGCTCGAGCACCTCGTCGAAGCGGGCGGTGTCGGAGGCTCCCGGGGTGCAGATCGGAAAGGCACGGTCGATGCCGGGGAGGGCGTCGGACTCGAGCATCGCCTCACGGGCGCGCATCCAGTTCTGGTTGCCCTGCACGGTGTTGATCTCACCGTTGTGGGCGATGAACCGGTAGGGGTGCGCCAGTGGCCAGGACGGGAACGTGTTGGTCGAGAAACGACTGTGCACGAGCAACAGCGCCGACTCGATCCGCGGATCGGTGAGGTCGGGGAAGAAGTCGCTCAGCTGTGGTGTCGTGAGCATCCCCTTGTAGACGACTGTGCGCGAGGAGAGGGACGCGAAGTACGTGTCGAGGTCGCCCGTGAGCTCGCGTCGGCTGCGCTTCCTGGCGACGAAGGCCTTGCGGTCGAGCTCGAGGCCGGTCGAGCCGAGCGGGTCGGCCACGAAGAGCTGGCGGAACGCCGGCATCGCGGCCCGCGAGGTGAAGCCGAGGCAGTCGGGCTGGATCGGAAGATCACGCCAGCCGAGAACGCGGAGACCGACCTCGACCACGGTGGCCTCGATCGCGGCCATCGCCTTCTCGCGGGCCACCTCGTCGGTGGGGAGAAAGGCGATGCCGGTGGCGTAGGCGCCGGCCGCCGGAAGGTCGAAGTCGAGCACGTCGCGGTACAGAGCGTCGGGCACCTGGATCAGGATCCCGGCACCATCTCCCGTATCGGGCTCTGCTCCCGTCGCTCCTCGGTGCTCCAGGTTGGTCAGGGCGCGCAGACCCGTCTGGACGAGCTCGAACGACGCCTCGCCCTTCATGTTGGCGACGAAGGAGACACCGCACGAATCGTGTTCGTGGCGAGGGTCGTAGAGGCCGGTCGGCCCAGGCGGCAGCAGCATTTTCACATCCAAGTTGAGGTACGACGACGTCAATGCCCCGGGGGAGCCCGGGGGGATGCTCGGAACGGCGCTGGCCCAAGCGGAAGTCGAAGTCTAGGGGGCGGGATCGAGGATCGAAAAGTTCATTCGCCCGTGCCGGTTGCTCAGCCGACGTCCTGGAAGACCGGTTCGCGCTTCTCGAACCCGGCCATCACGGCTTCCTTCTGGTTCGCCGTACCGATCTGGGCGCTGATGAGTGCCCGTTCGGCGGCGAACTGGTCGGCGGCGCCATCTCGCGTCTGGCGATTGAACGCCTCCTTGGCGCCCCGCACGGCGCCGGGGCTGCGGCCGGCGATCTCTTTGGCCAGCTCCATCGCATCGGCGTACGGGTCGTCGCTGAGGCGCGTGACGAGGCCCATCGCGTCGGCTTCGGTGCCCGAGAAGACGCGGGCGGTGAAGGTGAGTTCCTTGGCCACGTCGGGGCGCACGATCTGGGACAGCATGAACGTGCCGGTCATGTCGGGCACGAGGCCCCAGTAGACCTCGCGGACGGAGAGCTTGGTGTCGGGGTGGACGATGCGGATGTCGGCCCCGAGCGCGAGTTGGATCCCACCTCCGAGGGCGTGGCCGTGCACCGCGGCGATCACCGGCACCGCGAGCTCCTGCCAGACCCAGCAGATCTGCTGACCGAGATGGGTGATCCGGCCGTCCTTCATCGTGCCCGGATTGCCGTCGTTCCGTGACGCGGCCTCGCCGACACCGTCGTCCTCCCCGGCCCCCGCGATCGCCGACATCGACGAGAAGTCGAGCCCCGCACAGAAGGAAGCCCCCTCACCGGAGAGTACGACCACGCGCACACCCGGCTCGGACTTCAACTGTTCGCCGGCCGCAGCGATGGCGAGGAACATCTCGTTGTCGAGGGCGTTGCGCTTGTCGGGACGGCTGAGTCGCACGTCGGCGATTCCGTCATTGATGGTCACGGTCACTCGATCGGACATGAGCGCCAGTCTCGCGCTCGACTCTCCTCGACACCGAGCCGACTGGAACACTCCTCCCCCATGAAACTCAACCTGTCCGCCGACGAAGTCCTCACCACCACGCGCTCGGTCCGCAAGCGGCTCGACTTCGACACGCCGGTCGACCGCGCCACCGTCGAGGAGTGCCTCGACATCGCGCTCCAGGCGCCGACCGGTTCCAACCGGCAGGGTTGGCAGTGGGTGATGGTGGAGGACCAGGCCAAGAAGCAGGCGCTCGCCGACATCTACGCCCGCAACTTCGACCTCTACCGGAACTCGCCGCGGGCGGCGAACTTCTCCTCCGACGACATCCGCGGACAGCGCCAATCTGCGGTCCTCGATTCGGCCACCCACCTCGCGGAGAACTTCCAGCGGGCGCCGATCCTGATGATCCCGTGCATCGAGGGGAACCTCGACGGCGCACCGCTGGCGTCGGGCGCGTCCGCGTGGGGTTCTCTGCTCCCGGCCGTGTGGAGCTTCATGCTGGCCCTCCGCGAGCGCGGCATGGGGTCGGCGTGGACCACGATCCACCTGCTGAACGGGGGCGACGCCGAAGCGGCCGACCTGCTGGGCATTCCGCACCCCGAGTTCAGCCAAGCCGGGCTGTTCCCCATCGCCTACACGGTCGGCACCGACTTCAAGCCGGCCAGCCGCCTCCCGGCCGCCGACCTCCTCCACTGGGATCAGTGGTGACCGTCAGCGCCACCTGACGAGATCGCGGTCGATCTCGTCGAGCGAGGAGCATCCGGTGAGGGCCATCGTTCGCTCGAGGCCTGCGCGCAGGAAGTCGATCATCCAGTCGACTCCGCGCTCACCGGCCGCGCCCAGCGCGTAGTAGTACGGCCGCGCCATCGCCACCGCGTCGGCGCCCAACGCAACCGCCTTCACGATGTCGCTCCCCCGCCGGACGCCGCCGTCGCAGATGATCGTGGCCTGGTCGCCGACCTCGTCCTTGATCGGCTCGATGAGCGAGACGGGTGTCGGGGCATCGTCGAGTTGACGTCCGCCGTGGTTGGAGATCCCGATGCCCTCCACCCCGAGGGCCACGGCCTGCTTGGCATCCTCGACGGTCTGGATGCCCTTGAGCACGATCGGTCCGTCCCAGAACGAGCGCAGCCACTCCAGGTCGTCCCAGGAGAGGGCCTGGTCGAACTGGCTGGCGACGTGCTCGGCCAGTGAAACAGCGCTGCTGCCGTCCTGCTCGTGACGGCCGACGACGTTGGCGAAGGTGATCGGCTCATGTGTGAGGAAGTCCCATGTCCAGGCCGGGTGGACCGCGCCATCCACGAGCGTGCCGAGACCCAGCTTGGGTGGCAGCGTCATCCCCCGTCGCACGTCGCGCTCCCGGCGGCCGAGAACGGCGGTGTCGACCGTCAGCCAGACGGTGGTGTAGCCGGCTGCTCTGGCTCGGCCCACCAGCTCCTCCACCAGACCCCGATCGCGCCATGTGTAGATCTGGAACCACTTGTCACCGTCGCTGACGTCGGCGACCTCTTCGATGGAACGGGTGCCCATCGTGGAGAGCGACCACGGGATCCCCGCGCGGGCCGCGGCACGGGCCACTGCCAGCTCGCCGTCGGAGTGGGCGATCCGGGTGAACCCGGTCGGCGAGAAGATCACCGGCATCGAGGCCGGACGACCGAAGATCTCGGTCGAGGTGTCGATCGCACTCACGTCCCGCAGGACGCGGGGCCGGAACTCGAGGTCGGAGAACCTCGAGGAGTTCTGGGTGAGGGTCCGCTCGTCCTCCGCTCCCCCGTCGATGTAGTCGAACACACCGGCCGGCAGGCGCCGCTTGGCGATGCGACGGAGGTCCTCGACGGAAGCGACGCGCTTCAGCCGCCGCTCGACCGGGTCGAGGGTCGGTGTGTCGAAGCTGGCGACGGAACGGAACGTGGTCCACATGCCCATGGACCCGATGGTACGTCCCTACGGTTCCACGAGACGCAGCCCGCTCGGCGTCATCGACGGCTCGGCCTGCGGAAGATCGACCACGAACTCGGTCGAGTGGGCCGGGAAGAGATGCTCGCTGACGAGGACGGGACGGCCCTCGATGTCGGTGGTGGTACGCCGACAACGCAGGATGGGCGTCCCGACCGGCACTCTGAGCAGCTCTGCATCGCCCGGCTCGAGGGCGTCGGCGCCGATGGTCTGGGTGGCGCCGCGCAACTCGACGTCGAGGAGCTCGTAGAACGGACGCCGTTGGACATCACGTCGTGACAGCCCGGCACCGAGTTCTGCCGGGCACCACACCGTGACCACGGCGAACGGCTCGCCGTCGGCGAGGTTGACCCGCTTGACCCGCAGCACCTGATCGACCCCCAGGATCGCACCGACCGCCGCCGGTGCGGCCTCGAAGGCGAACTCCTCGACCTTGCGCTCGGAGATCTTGCCGACGCCCTCGACCTGCGACTCGATGGTGCCGAGCGACTCCAGTGTCTGGCGAACCGGCTCGGTGGCGACGAACCAGCCGAAACCCTGCCGGGCGTCGATGAGGCCTTCGTCGCGTACCAGCTCCAGGGCTCGTCGCACGGTGACGCGGGAGGCGTCGAACTCCTCCGACATCTCGGCTTCGGACGGGAGCACGGTGCCCGCCGGGGCGCGTCGCGCCCGCTCCCGCAGCTCGGCGGCGATCTCCTGGTAGCGGATCCGTCTCACGATTCGGTCGGCTGTCGCAGCCCTTTGGCGAACATCTCAACTTGTATTATAGTTGTCTACATGCCAGTCAGCGCCAGTACCCCCGTCGAACTCGTCGAGCGCGTCTACTCCGAACTCCCCACGCGTGCCGCTCTCGGTCGGGAACGCCTCGGCCGACCGCTCACTCTCACGGAGAAGATCCTCGTCAACCACCTGGTCGATCCGTCGCGCCAGGAGATGGAGCGCGGCGTCAGCTACGCCGATTTCAACCCCGACCGAGTCGCCATGCAGGACGCCACCGCCCAGATGGCACTCCTCCAGTTCATGACCGCCGGGCTCCCCGAGGCGGCGGTGCCCTCGACCGTCCACTGCGATCACCTCATCCAGGCCAAGGTCGGAGCGACCATCGACCTCGGTGTCGCGGTCGACACCAATCGCGAGGTCTACGACTTCCTCAAGTCGGTGTCGGCCAAGTACGGCATCGGCTTCTGGGGGCCCGGCTCGGGCATCATCCACCAGGTCGTTCTCGAGAACTACGCCTTCCCCGGCGGCATGATGATCGGCACCGACAGCCACACTCCGAACGCGGGCGGTCTCGGGATGGTGGCGATCGGAGTCGGCGGAGCCGACGCGGTGGACGTCATGACCGGCTTCCCGTTCAACGTCCGTTGGCCGAAGGTCATCGGCGTCGAGCTCACCGGCAGCCTCTCCGGCTGGTCCAGTCCCAAGGACGTCATCCTCGAAGTGGCCCGCCGCCTCACGGTCGAGGGCGGCACCGGCGCCATCGTCGAGTACCACGGCCCGGGGGCCGAGTCGATCTCCGCCACCGGCAAGGCCACCATCTGCAACATGGGCGCCGAGATCGGCGCGACCACCTCCCACTTCGCCTACGACGCCAACATGGCCGCGTACCTCCAGGCCACCGGGCGGGGGGCGATCGCCGAGGCCGCCGACGAGGTGGCCGCCGACCTCCGTGCCGACGAGGGGGCCGTCTACGACGAGCTGGTGGAGATCGACCTCGACGAGCTGAAGCCACTCATCAACGGCCCCCACTCCCCCGACCGCGCCCACAAGGTCGGTGCGGCAGGTGTGGGTGCAGCGGCCAGGCAGAACGACTGGCCGCTCGAGCCCTCCGCAGCCCTCATCGGCAGTTGCACGAACTCCTCGTACGAGGACATCACCCGGGCCGCCTCCGTGGCCCGCCAGGCCTCCGCCAAGGGCCTCAGCGCCAAGTGCGAGTTGCTCATCACACCAGGGTCCGAGCAGGTGCGCGCCACCATCGAGCGGGACGGCCTGCTCGCCGATCTGGAGGCCATCGGGGCCACGGTGCTGGCCAACGCCTGTGGGCCCTGCATCGGCCAGTGGTCCCGCCCCGAGTCGGCCACCGACCACCCGAACACCATCGTCAACTCGTTCAACCGCAACTTCCCGAAGCGGGCCGACGGATCGCCGAACACGCTCAGCTTCGTCACGTCGCCCGACACCGTCGTCGGGATCGCCCTCTCCGGCCGCCTCGACTTCGACCCGACCGTCGACACCATCGAGGCCCCGGACGGCACCCAGGTCACCCTCGACGCCCCGGTCGGGGAAGTGCTCCCCAGCCAGGGCTACGACCCCGGGGAGAACACCTTCACCGCACCGCCCGAGGACGGCAGTGGCGTCGAGGTCGAGGTGTCACCCGACAGCGACCGGCTGCAGCTGCTCCAACCCTTCCCGGCCTGGGACGGCAACGACTACGAGGCACTCCCCGTCCTCATGAAGGCACAGGGCAAGTGCACCACCGACCACATCTCGGCGGCCGGCCCCTGGCTCAAGTTCCGCGGCCACCTCGAGAACATCTCGGGCAACCTGTTCGCCGGCGCGGTCAACGCGCACACGGGCGAGGCCGGACTCGGCAAGGACATCACCGACGGCGAGACGCGTGCCTACCCCGACATCGCCAAGAACTACCACGAGGCGGGCATCAACTGGGTGGCCATCGGTGACCGCAACTACGGCGAGGGCTCCTCGCGCGAGCACGCCGCCATGGAGCCCCGGTTCCGCGGCGGCCTCGTGGTGCTGGCCCGCTCGTTCGCCCGCATCCACGAGACCAACGCCAAGAAGCAGG
>CBFCWZ010000014.1:0-23306 GCA_965601935.1 uncultured Ilumatobacteraceae bacterium | reverse complement strand
GCAATGGTCACCGTGCCGGGCCAGTTCGGGTCGTTCGGCCACGACTATCGCGGCGACACGGCTGCGTTCGTGCGCGACGCCTACCACCTGCCCGGTACGACCGACGTCCAGATGGATCGGCTCGAAGAAGCACTCGTCGCGCTCGACCTCGAACGTCGTGAACGGTTGAAGATGGAGTGGGGCGACGACATCGGCCCACAGTGGTCCGACCGGTTCCCCGAGGAGCGCTTCGGCGGCGGCGTCCCACTGGACACCGGCCGCACGGGAGGCGCCCGCTGGTTCAAGTGAGGTCGTCGCACGTCGTCATCCGAACTCTGCCCTGAGCAACGGCGGTCCCGGCCCGCTCGAGGCCCGTCGAGCCTCCCGGAGCCCGCGCCATGCGGAGGGGACCGGGTCTCGCACACGGTGCCGGGCGGAGTGATGCGCGACAATTGCCTGCACCCCGGGTGAACCCGAGGGGAGTACGGTTCCGGCGCAGGGGGGAACGATGGACGAAGGTGGTGTCGAGGCCGAGGCTCCTCGGAGGCGGGCAGACGACGATGCCGGACGGCGCGGTGGCCTGGCGCGCGTGTTGCCGATCTTGGACTGGTTGCCGCGGTACCGCCGGGAGTCGCTGCGGCCCGACCTGGTGGCGGGCTTGGCAGTGGCTGCCCTCGTCGTACCGAAGTCGCTGGGGTATGCCGGCATCGCCGGAGTCCCGATCCAACACGGTCTCTACGCCGCCGCGGCCGGAGCAATCCTCTACGCGCTCTTCGGAACCGCTCGTCAGATCGCGACAGGCCCGAGTTCGGCGCTCGCCGCAGTTGCGGGCAGCGCGGTCGTGTTGGCGTCGGTGTCAGGCGACGACGCGGTCGAACTGGTGGCGGCGATCTGCCTCGTCACCGGGCTGCTGTTCCTGGTGCTGGCGATCTTCAAGATGGGGTGGATCTCGCTGCTGCTCTCGAAGGCCGTCATCACGGGGTTCTTGTTCGGCGCTGCGATCGAGGTCGTCGTCGGTGAGCTCCCCAAGATCACCGGCACGTCCGCAGACGGTGCCAATGCCTGGCGCGAGTTCGGCGACTGGGTTACCGGCCTCGGCGATGTCGATGGAGCGACGCTCGCCGTCGGGCTGGTGTCGTTGGCCGCCGTCGTCGGGATCCGCTTCTCCCGGCTCAAGGTGCCCGGCGCCCTGGTGCTCGTCATCGGAGGACTCATCGCCTCGGTCGCCCTCGACTTCGAGGGCGAGGGCATCGCTCTCGTCGGTGAGGTACCGCGCGGGCTCGCCACGCCTTCGCTGCCGAGCCCCAGTTTCATCGTCGAGAACTTCGCCGCCATCGGACCCGCCGCGATCGGCTTGCTGCTGATCGGGTTCTCCCAGACCGCAGGGGACGCACGCGCGTTCGCGGCGCGACACGGGTACCGCATCGACATCGACCAGGAGTCGGTCGCACAAGGAATGTCGAACATCGGATCCGGAGTGCTCCAGGGCATCCCGGTGTCCACCAGTCTCTCGGCCAGCTCCCTCAACGACGAGTCAGGGGCGAAGACACAGTTGGCCTCGCTCACCACTGGCATCCTGATCGTGCTGACGTTGCTCGTGTTCGCGCCGGTCTTCTCCGATCTGCCACAGCCGGTGCTCGCCGCGCTGATCATCGACGCCGTCGTGTTCGGGATGATGGACGTCGGGGAGATGCGCCGGTTGCGCCGCGTCGCCCGCACCGACTTCTGGATTGCGATCGCAGCCATCGTCGGCGTCCTCACCGCCGGGGTGCTCGCCGGGGTGCTGATCGGGATCGCCTTGTCGTTGGTGTGGCTGGTGTTCATCAATGCCACCCCCGAGATGCCGGTGCTCGGACGCCGTCCGGGGACCGAGACCTTCCGCAGCGTCGCCGAGTACCCGGAGTGCGAGACCTACGAGGGTCTGCTGGTGATCCGGTTCGATGCCGGGTTGTTCTTCGCCAGCGCCGACGCACTGGAGGACCGCCTGCGCGAGCTCGCCCAGGACACGGACCGACTGGAGACCATCGTCGTGTCGTTCGCCGGTGTCGACTTCATCGATTCCCAGGGCTCCGAGAAGATCGCCAAGATCCATCAACTCACCACGACCTACGGCATCGAACTCCACCTGGCCCGCGTCAAGCCCGCCGTCCGGGACGTGCTGGCGGCGGATGGCATCGTCGATGAACTCGGCGAGGCACACCTTCACGGCAGCGTCTTCGAGGCCTGTGCGGGCTACGTCCCGGGCCCGGACTGACCCCGCGTCGCCCTCGACGCGTCGATCATCACGAGATCGTGGAGCCACAACCGGCGCAGTAGGTCGGCCGTGGCTCCGCCGATCGAGCCGGCAGGGGTGGAGCCGTCGATCGCCTCGAACACCCGCCGGGTCTCGGCATCAGCGAAGAACACGAGGTCGCGGTCGGTGTGGGCGCGGTTGATGAGGACCGCTGCAACACCTTGCGGGAGGCGCTCCTCGACGATCACGACCGTCGCCGGACGGATCGGCACGAAGTGGCGCCACGCGTCGTCGTCCCACCGGATCGGCCGCTCGGGGAGCGGGGAGTCGCTCCGGTGGGCGATCAACGTGTGGCGTCGCATCGTGCCGCGGAACAGCTCCATGGCGGCGAACTGTTCCGGCTCGGAGAGGGTGCCGATTCGTCGGCCGTGGGGTGTCTCGGTGATCGCTCCGCATTCGGGACGGTACGGCGCCTGTCGCGTCCACCGCCCGAACCGCAAGCCTGTTGCGTCGAGCAGTCGGAGAACATCCGGCACGGTGTAGGAACGTTCCCTGGGATTGAGCAGTGCGTCGGCGATCGCCCCGTCGTCCCGGAAGTCGGCGGCGATGCGGAGGAGATGGCTGATCGGGTGTCCGTCGGGGAGCTCGCGGAGCGTCGCCACGAGGTCGGCGATCTCACCGGGTGTCGGCGACACGTCGAGGCGGCGGCAGTACTCCTGGATCATCGAGACCCCGACGCGCCCGTAGCCGGCGTAGACGAGCAGGTGCAGCGCCCCATCGGGTGTCATCACGTCGCGGAGCGCACGCAACCCGGTTGCCGGGTCGGCGAGATGGTGCACGACACCGGTGCAGACCACGTGGTCGAAGCGCTCGCCGAGTGTTGCGATCTCCTCGACCGGCAGCCGGTGCAACTCGACGTTGGCGAGCGCGTGTCGCTCGGCGAGCCGTCGTGTGGATTCGATGCTGGCCTGGCTGACATCGACGCCGACGACTCGGGCGTTCGGGTAGCGGAGCCCGTAGCGGGCCGCCTGGAACGTGCCACAACCGGCGACGAGGATCGTGTGGTCGTCCCGGAACGGTGTGGCCGGCCAGAGTCGGGCATGTTCGATTCGACGGCGCATTCCGTCGGCCCACGGTTCGATCTCGTCGTCGAGGTGGTCGACGGGCGGTGGATACGGGTGGGCGTCGTAGAACGACGCGATCTCGTCGTCTGCGCTGCTCACGAGCCGACGAAGACCGTCGACCAGTCGTCGCGGATGCTGGCGACGACCCAGTCGAGTCGTGCGGCGGTCTCGAGGATCGTCTCGGCGGTGTCGAACGTTCCGGCGACGCTGGCATAGGCGTACTCCCGTTGCCCGTCGTCGTGGTTGACGAGCAGCGAGAGAGAGGGACCGTCGTAGCCGGCGGCGTACTGCAGCATCTCGGCGTCGCCGGCCGAGTTGCCTCCGGCCACGCACGGTCGTCGCCCCAGCACGCGCTGGATGTTGGTCGGCTTGGTCGGGCCCTCGTTCGCGCCCGCACCGATGAGGCTGCCGCTCCGCCTGAGGTGGACCGTGCCGTCGGTGCCTCGGACGAGGTCGTAATCGATCTGCGTACCGACCACACCTTCGGGCTTGACGCCGTAGAAGTCCTCGGAGAGCACGCGGAGGAACTCCGCGCCACCCCCGCTCACCAGGTAGACGTCGAACCCTCTGGTGCGCAGTTCAGCGATCAATTCGAGCATCGGCTGGAACCGCAGTTGACGCATCGGAACACCCCGGTCGAAGTGCCGGAACTCGCGGACGAAGGTGGTGACCCGGTCGTCGAACTGGTCCGGCCGCAGCCCGGTGTGCAGGTCGACCAAGGCCATGACCACTCGTTCGAGACCCAACTCGCCGAGCGCGGTGCGATCGCCCTCGAGGAGGGCGCGGTATTCCTCCCGTTCGGCCACGGCCGGCTCGACGGCCACGACACGACGTAGCTCGGCCAGGAGGAACTCGGCCTGGATGTAGTCCGGTTTCTCGCACCACAACGTTCCGTCGTTGTCGAAGACGGCCACCCGCTCGCGCGGAGGGATGTCGTCGACCCGGTCCAGGAACTCGACGAGGTGGTTCCTCGTGGACCCAGGTCGCCACGACGGCAGCAGCGGTTTCACGATTCGGTCCCTCGCTGCACCGTGCGGAACCCGATGTGGCTCATCCCCGTGTCGATCATCTGGGGCCGACGGGCAGCCGGCCGGTAGCGCTGGCAGTACTCGTCGGCACAGAGGAACGATCCACCCTTGACCACTTTCCGGGGGATGCGGAACTGTGGTGCCGCAGGGTCGTAGCTCTGGTCGATCGTGCCACCGCGGGGGTTTGTCGGAACGCAGCACGGCTTCGCCTCGAGACCCTCTGCGTCTGCAGGGAGGTGCTCGATGTACCAGTCGTCGGTCCACTCCCACACGTTGCCGGCCATGTCGTAGAGGCCGTAGTCGTTGGGTGGGAACGAACCGACCGGAGCGGTGCCGGCGAAACCGTCGGCCGCACTGTTCCGATAGGGGAAGCCACCCTGCCAGAAGTTGGCGAGGAACCGTCCGTCAGGGGTCGGATCGTCGCCCCAGATGAAGGCGCGACCATCGTGGCCGCCTCGGGCGGCGTACTCCCATTCGGCCTATGTCGGCAGGGCTTCGCCCGCCCACTCCGCATAGGCGGAGGCATCTTCATGGGCGATGTGGACGGCCGGGTGGTCGAGCCGCTCGTCGACCGACGAGCCGGGGCCCTCCGGATGCCGCCACGACGCACCCGGCGTCCATCGCCACCACGCGTCGAGCCGCGAGAGATCGACCGGGCCACGCGTCATCCTGAACACCAGCGAACCGGGAACGAGGTTCTCGACCGGGGCGCCGGGGTAGTCCGCGGGGTCGAGGGGTCGCTCGGCGACGGTGACGTATCCGGTGGCGTCGACGAACCCGGCGAACTCGCGGTTCGTCACCTGGGTCGGTCGGATCCAGAATCCGTCCACCGCCACGGTGTGGACCGGCGCTTCCTCGGGATAGTGCCGGCCGGAGCCCATCCGGAACGACCCGGCATCGATCCGGATCAGCGTCGTCGAATCTGCGCTCAATCGCTGCCGATCCCCGCTTCCATCTTGGCGATGACCTGGTCGACGGTGAAGCTCGCCGGCTTCTGCCGACGGGGGAACTCCTTCAGCGACTCGGCGAGGTCGGCCACGAAGAACTGGGCCGGGCCCATCATGTAGGCGTGGTCGATGAACCAGTCCTCATAGGTGTTCGAGGTGATCTGGGCGCGTTCGAACGGATCGGTCTTCAGGTTGAAGATGAGCGGGATGCGCAACTCCGTGTAGGGCTCACGCCACACCTGAAGCGTTCCTTCGGCTCGCTGTTCGAGGAACACGATCTTCCAGTTGTTCCAGCGGATGGCGCAGAGATCGCCGGTGTCGGAGAAGTACACGAACTGATTCCGCGGTGAGGCGTCGGTCTCGCCCTTCCAGTACGGCAACATGTTCTCGCCGTCGAGGTGGACCTTGTAGTCCTTGCCGTTCAGCGTGGCGCCGGTCTTGAGCTGGTCGGCGATGTCGTCGGCGCCGGCGGCTGCGAGCAAGGTGGTGAACCAGTCGAGGTGGGAGACGATGCCGTTGCGCACCTCCCCGGCGGGAATCTGTGCGGGCCAGCGCACGAGGCACGGCACTCGGTAGGCGCCCTCCCACATCGAGTTCTTCTCGTTGCGGAACGGTGTCATTCCGGCGTCGGGCCAGGAGTTCATGTGGACTCCGTTGTCGGTGGAGTACATCACGATCGTGTCGTCGGCGATCCCGAGCTCGTCGAGAGTGTCGAGCATCTCGCCGATCCGCTTGTCGTGCTCGACCATCGCGTCGTGGTATTCGCTCTGCCATCGTCCGGCTTGGCCGCGGATCTCGTCTTTGATGTGGGTGCGGAAGTGCATCGCGGTGGTGTTGAACCACAAGAAGAACGGTTGGTCGGCCTCGTGCGCCTCGCGCATGAAACGCTGGGCCTCGGGGGTGATCTCCTCGTCGACCGTCTCCATCCGCTTCTTCGTCAGCGGGCCGGTGTCCTCGATGCGCTGGGTGCCGTCGTCGTTGGCCCAGCAGTGCAACACTCCGCGGGGGCGGAAGCGTTCGAAGTTGGGTGCCTCCTCCGGTGTCGGGTAGTCGACGTTCTCCGGCTCCTCTTCGGCATTGAGGTGGTACAGATTGCCGAAGAACTCATCGAACCCGTTGTTGGTCGGGAGCATGTGGTCCTGATCACCGAAGTGGTTCTTCCCGAACTGGCCGGTGACGTACCCCTGCTCCTTCAGCGCCCCGGCGATCGTCGGGTCGTCTTGATGGAGCCCGATGGGAGCGCCGGGAAGCCCGACCTTCGACAGCCCGGTGCGGTAGACGCTCTGGCCCGTGATGAACGCCGCTCGTCCGGCGGTGCACGACTGCTCCCCGTAGTAGTCGGTGAACATCAGGCCTTCTTCGGCGATGCGGTCGATGTTCGGCGTTCGATACCCCATCAACCCCTGCGAGTAGCAGCTCAGATTGGAGATCCCGATGTCGTCTCCCCAGAGGATCAAGATGTTCGGCTGTCCGTTGGGCATGTTGTTCTCCGAGTGGTCAGTGAGTGTTCGTGGACAAGGGAGGGGCGGGGATCACGACCTGAGCTGACGCCCCCTCGTCGTTGCGTCCATGGTGGCTCAGCGCGTCGTGATCGAGGACTCAGTCGAGTTGGTCGTCGAGGCCGGCGAGGAGGTTGAGACCGATCAATTGGGCGGCGATGTTCTCGGCGGGTGGGACGTAGCCGGGTCTGGTACCGCGTGGGACGAGGACGCGGAGTCCCCGCGGCATGATCTTGAGCGTCAGGGGGGATTCGAAGGCGAGCGCCTCGCCGTCGAGCCCGGCGAGGATCGGGTGGTCCGATTCGAGGACCAGTTCCTCGGCCTCCCACGTGCGGGCACCCTTGGCGGCCCGCCCGGAGGCGTCGGTGCCGTGGGCGAAGCTGGTGATCCCCATCGTGCCGGCATCGAGTCGTCTGCGGCGACCGTAGTCAGGGGGTCCGGAGTACACGTACGGATTGTTGGAGACGAGAGTGACGGCGGTCTGCTCCGCCTGTTCGCCCTCCGGGCTCTGGAACCGGATCGCTGCGCCGGAACTGCCCTCGGCCTGCATGTCACGGATGACGGCGGCGATGGTCTCTTCTTTGTTCTCGCGGTACTCGGGGCGATGGACTGCCTCGGCGTAGATCCCGAAGCTGACGTTGTTCAGGAACGGCCGGTCCCCGGCCAGGCCGTAGTCGATGTCGATCTCTTCGCCGTCGCGGATCGCGTCGAGAGCAGTCAGCGGATTGTCGCGGTCGAGGCCGAGGTCGAGGGCGAAGTGGTTTCGCGTGCCGACCGGGATGCAGAAGAACGGGACGTCGTGGTCGATGGCCACTCCGGCGACGAGGCCGAGCGAACCGTCGCCACCGGCGGCTCCGATCGCGTCAGCGCCTGCGCCGACGGCGTCCTCGGCGAGCTGCACGATGTCGTCACCTCGTTCCAACATGACGACCTCGATGCCCGCGGCGCGGGCGGCGTCGGCCAGGCCGTAGCGCTCGGCCTTGCCGTCGCCGCTCCACCTGTTCACGATCAACGCCGGGTTGGACACCTTGCTGCTGCGACGCACGTAGGGCACCGCTCGTGCGGCGAGCGAGGTGACCTGTCGACGGAGGAAGAACGCCGTGACGGCACCCCCGAGCACTGCACCCAACAGCACCGGGCGCTTCAGACGCGACCCACCGCCGCTCGGTGACGCCGGTCCTGCTTCAGGCATGACAGAACCCCACTACTCGCAGGTCTCGTCGAGCTTGACGATCACCGCGTCGGCAGCGGCCAGCGCGGTGCCCACACCGGAGACGAGGGCGGTGACCTCGTCGGCACCGGCCGAGTCGGAGACCTCCTCAACCGAGGCCTCGAGCGTGTTCAGCGCGTCGTCGAGCGCCGCCAGTTCCGCTTCGGCGACCTCGCTTCCGGCATCGAGGAGGGCGGCGACATCCGATTCGATCTGGGCGAGCGCGTCGCCCAATGCGTCGGTGCCCTCTGCCGCCACGTCCATCTCGCCGAGTGCCGTGACGTTCTGTTCCAAGGTGTCGGCGGCGTCGCAGAACGCGTCCTCCGGGCTCTCCTCGTCGTCGCCGCAGGCGGCGAGGAGGAGGGTCAGGCCGACTGTCGCTCCCAGAAGACGGCGACGTGCCGGTCGGGCGTGTGCGGAGTTGGGGTGCATCGGATGCCTTTCTGTCTGCCGTGCGTTCGTTCTACGTGATCGGCACTACGTCAGTGCGGCAGTTCGGGCGTAGGCATATCAGAACTGGGCGTCGTTCGCCCGACCTTGCGCGTCAGAAGACCGTGATGTTCGCCGGCGGCGGATTGGGGTGCTTCTTCAGTGACGCCTGGTAGGCGCCGAGGTGCTGGAGGTACGGTCGCATCGCCCACGAGTTCTCCATCGCGACGTTGCGCATCTCGCGCGGGTCGGA
Organism: uncultured Ilumatobacteraceae bacterium; assembly: GCA_965601935.1. Lineage (GTDB taxonomy): Bacteria > Actinomycetota > Acidimicrobiia > Acidimicrobiales > Ilumatobacteraceae > CBFCWZ01. The sequence goes on along the minus strand of CBFCWZ010000014.1, from coordinate 14,604 downwards.
CTCGATGTTGAAGATCATCGGCAAGCCGTTGAGTTCGTTGTGGTACCCCATGTAGCCGCCGAGGCTCGGGTTCTGGTCGGTGAGCGTCGTGTTCATCGCGTAGATCCGCCACTGTCGCCACCGCACGGCGGCAAGGCGGTCGCCGAGGAACGTGAGGACGGCCTCCCGGCTCGAGTTCGAGCTCTCGCCGGTGAGATAGTCGGTCTGGTCGACGCCGTCGATCGGGCGGTCGTTCGGGAGGTCGACGCCGATGATGTTGGCGAAGGTCGGGAGGAAGTCCATGATCGACACCATGTCGTGGGCGGTGTTCGGCTCGATCGTCCCGGGCCAGCGGACCATCCCCACGGTGCGGGCGGACCCTTCCCAGGCGTCGCCGAGCTCGCCCCGCCATGGGCCGGCGGAGGCGACGTGCATCTCTTCCGGAACGGTCGCCGTCGTGGTCGGGCCGTTGTCGGACACGAAGACCAGGATCGTGTTCTCCTCGATCCCCGCGTGCTCGATCGCGTCGGCGATGCGGCCGACGTTCCAGTCGAGCTCCATCACACAATCGCCGTACCCGCCGATCCGGGACTTTCCCTCGAACTCTGCGGACGGCAGATTCGGGAAGTGCGGGCGGGTCAGACCCATGAACATGAAGAACGGCTCGTCGTCCTCGGCGCGATCGGCGATGTACTGCACCGCCGCGTCGGTCATGTCGTTGTCGATCCGGCGCCGGTACTCGAGGTCGTAGGGGAACAACACCTCCGACGGTGTGTTCGGCGAGCGGGACTCGCGAACCATGATCGTGCCCGCCTGCTGCAGATCGGCAGGGGCGTGGAACTTGACCATGTTGTCGCCGCTCAGCGTGCCGTCGGAGGAGCCGTAGAACCCGTACCGCCACTCGTCGAATCCGAAGAACTGGGGCTCGGACTCGACGCTCTCGCCGAGGTGCCACTTTCCGTAGTAGATGGTCTTGTAGTCGCGATCCTTGAACGCGTTGCCGAGGGTGTACTCGTCGGATCCCAGCTCGTTGGTGCCACCGGGCACCACGATCAGCGACAGGCCGCTGCGCACCGAGTAGCGGCCGGTGAGACAGGCAGCCCGCGAGGGCGTGCAGGCAGCCTCCACCATGAACTGGTTCAGCTTCACCCCCTGGCTCGCCAGCCGATCGATGTTCGGGGTGGGCATGCCGCGCATCTCGCCGGCGCCGTAGCACCCGACGTCGCCGAAGCCGAGGTTGTCGGCCAGGAGGAACACCACATTGGGTCGGTTGTGATCTTGCATCGGGCTGCCTTTCGGTCAGTCGTACAGGTGGTTCGGTGAAGCCAGGCAGAGGGCTATCGGGCGTGGAAGAACTCCCCGAGCTTCTCGAGCAGCGGATGGTCCGGAGCCGCGTCGACAGCAGTGGGGTCGTAGTCCGCCGGTGCGCCCGACGGCACCGAGTCCTCGGCCAATGAGGCCATCAACTCCTGCGTGAGTGGCCCGTAGACGTCGTACAGCATCCAGGTGTGGGCGCCCGGGTAGTCGTACGGCGTGCTCTCGTCCGGGTTGACCGTCAGGTTGTAGATGTGCGGTGTGGCGAGTTTCTGGACCGGGGCAAATCCAGTCTCGACGAGGTGGGTGAGCACCTTGAAGTTGCGCCAGCGGAGTCCGACGTGAATCTTGTCGAAGAACATGTGGAAGTACTCACGGTTCGAGTCGTCCTCGTCACCTCGGATGAACGCCGACTGGTCGATGCCATCGAGGACGCGGTCGGTGGGAACCTTCTCCGGCTCCCCGATGAGGTTCATCAGCGTCGGGAACCAGTCGGTCACGTGCATCATGCCGTCGGACTGCCCTGGCTGGATCTGTCCGGGCCACCGGGTGACGCAGACGGTGCGGTTGTTGCCCTCGCCGGTGGAGAAGTAGCCGCCCTTGAAGTTGCCGGGGGCGCTCTGGTTGCCCGGGGCGTGGAAGGACGTGTCACGGCCGTTGTCGGACGTGAAGACGACGATCGTGTTGTCGCGGATGCCGAGCTCGTCGATCTTGTCGAGCAGCTGCTGGAAGTCGCCGTCGACCATCTGGATGCAGTCGGCGACCGGCCCGCCGTCCGAGCGACCGATGTACTCGTCGCGGGGCAGCGTCGGGAAGTGGACGTTGGAATGGTTGAAGTACAAGAAGAAGGGTTCATCGGCTGCGACCGAGTCCTCCATCCATTGCGTGCCCTTCTCCAGGAAGGTGAGGTCGATGTTCTTGCGGACCTCCACGTCGAGAACTTCGAGCTTCTCCATCTTGCGGGGCTCGGTCGACTCCTGGACATAGTGCGGCTCGAGGCCGGACTCCTGGAACCACTTGTCGGTCGGCCAGGTCGACTCGTCCCACGTGCCACCGATGCCGTACCAGTAGTCGAAGCCGTGGTCGGTCGGGTACCGCCCGGGCTCGTTGCCGACGTGCCACTTGCCGAGACAGGCATTGCGATAGCCGAGCTTCTTCAGCTGGTCGGCGATCGTGAGTTCCCACTCCACGATCCCCGAGCCGCGCACGACCGAGATGCAGCCCGTCCGCACCGAGTGGCGTCCGGTCATCAGCGCTGAACGTGAAGGGGTGCACTGCGCCTCGACGTTGTAGTTCGTCAACAGCTTGCTCTCGGCAGCGAACCGGTCGATGTTCGGGGTCGTGGCGCCGATCGGGAAGCCGCCTCCGTAGCACCCGAAATCGCCGTGCGACACGTTGTCCAGCTGGAAGAACAAGATGTTCGGTCGTCCCTCGGTCATTCTCGATTTCCTTTCGTTGGCCGCACTATGCGGGCGTGTCGTCGTTGTCGATGTGATGAAGTCAGGCGGCTACGGCGGCCGTGTCCGCAGCGGCGTCGGAGGGGGCCTCGTCCTTCGCCCAGTACGAGGCGACGACCAGGCCGACGACGATCTGCAGGATCAGGATCGCCGTGATCGCGCCCAGGATCTCGGGGTCGTTGCCGAAGGCAATTCCGACCGCGGCGAATGCAGGCCCGGAGTTGCTGCACGGCTGGATCAGCGCGGTGGCCCGCTTGGTGGCGACATCGCCGGTCGACACGACGTACCCGATCAGCACCATCACGATGGCGGCGACGATCGTCGCCAGCAGCACACGCGATCCGACGAGGTCGACGAGCGTCTCCCAACTCCCGAGAAGAGCGCCGACGAGCACCAGGTTGAACGTGAGGCCGGCCGCCTTCGTCGCGATCGGGTCCCACTCGAGGGCCTGCTCCTCTGCCCAGTGCCGCATCAGCAGCCCCACGGCGAACGGCACGAGTTGGAGGACGGCGACGGTCTTGACGAGGTCACCGACGGGGAGCGAGATGTCATCGCCGAGATCGGCCGCGGAGATGATCGCGTTCGCCGTCGGCGCGAACGTGATGCTGCCGATCGCGGCCATCGTCACCTGGAGCACCGCACCGGTCTGCACGTTCGCCTTCGCCGTCATCACCAGCTTCGTTCCGAACGGTGCGCCGGGGCAGCTCCACAACAGGACCATTGCGATGAACGCAGGCGTGGCGAGGCTGAACAGCTCGGCTACTCCCCAGCCCACGAGCGGACGGACCACGAAACCGACCACCAGGACCGCAACGACCACCTGCCACTTCCTGAACACCGTTGTCAGCTGTTCGAACGTCGTGTTGAAGCCGGCCGACAACATCGTCGCCACGATGAAGATGACCAGGATGATGTTGAAGAGTGCGGTGATCGTGTCCACGGATCCCTCCTGACGCCGTCGGGATGAGCGTGACACGCCGCCTGTCGCGAGTGAAGAGCGACGAACACATTCACCCCAGGTGAATCGGCGATCCGGACCCGACCTCGCAACCGTCGGGAACTACCCGACCTCACGCCGCCGAAACGGCGCGTGAGGGTGTACTACGCGAGCGTCTCGATACGGGCCGCCGCGTCCTGGCGCTCGGGAATCAAGCCTGACCGCCGAGCGGCGACGACAGCGTCCGCTCTCGAGGCGACGGAGAGTTTCCGGTAGATGTGTCGACGGTGCGTCTTGACGGTTTCCCGCGAGACGTAGAGAGCGTCGGCGATGCCTTGGATGCTCAGCTCGGACGGCATCAGCTCGAGTACCGCAAGCTCCCGTTCGCTCAACTCCGGCGGCGCGTGAGCGACGGTGTCGGCGAGCCGTTCGGCGATGGTTGCGAGTTCTCTACCGAGGATTCCTGTGTCCGGGTGCCGGCGACTCGTGCGGGTCGCGCCGTCGATGTACTCGCGCGCCTCCGTGGTCCTCCCGAGCCGCAGGGCGACGTCGGCCAGCACGATCCGGGTCCGCAACGCGTCGAGAGGCAGCGCGGTGCTGACCGAGTCCATCGGCGTGCGCGCGGCATCGAGGTGGAGATCTGCGGCGGCGATGTCCCCGGCCGCGATTCCGGCGAGTGCCGCGGCCCCATGGGCGAGCGCGGTGACGAACACCGTCTCGAGGCCCGTCTCCGTGGCCAGTCTGCAGGCCGAGTGGGCGGCAGATGAGGCGGCGTCATGGTCGCCGCGAGACTGTCGAATCAGGGCGAGTTCTGCCAGCGCGTAGACGACGAGGGCCTCATTGGAGCGGCTGGACGCGACGAGCAGCTCGAGTTCGGGCTCGGCGGCGTCGAGTTCTCCACGCCAGATGTGTCCGAGAGCAACGAGCAGAACGGCCAGCGGCCGCCACGCGGTGCCCTCCGACTCGAGCTCACAAGCCTGATGTCCCGCCGCAAGCATCGCATCGACGCCCTCGAATGCGACCGAGCCACGCATGATCGCCAGCGCGGATTCGATGCTGGCGCTCCTATCGGGCGGCGGACCGTCGTACCGGCCCCGCTCGGCCGCGTGCACGAACAGCTGGGCGTTCTGGTGGTCGCCGGCGAGGCTGTACAGAACTGCAGCGGCGATCGCCAGCGGCTGATAGGCGCAGATCTTCGCCGGACCGAACTCCTCGAACAGCGAATGGACGGTCTCGATCCGCCCCCCGTTCATCATCTCCCACCAGTGCGCACAGAGAATGTCGGCGGCGTGGTGCACGTCGCCGGCAGCTCGCGCATGGTGGATGCTCTCCACGATCTGATCGTGTTCGCACAGCCAGGAGGACGCCCGCCGGTGCAGGGTCGGGACTGCGGAGGGTGACTCGCACCGGAGTCGGTCAGCGAGTACGTCGTGAACGAGATGGTGGTAGCGGAACCATTCGCCGTGGCGGTCGAGCGGCACGAGAAACGAGTTCGTACGGTCGAGGTCGTCCAGGAGAGATCGGCTGTCGTCTCGACCGCGCAGTTCGTCGCAGAGGGAGGCCTTGAAACGAGTCAGGATGGAGGTGTCGAGCATGAACGCGCGCAGCTCGGGTGTGCGTTGGTCCAGCACCTCTTCGATCAGATACGCGGACAGTTCACCGTCGAGAGCGTCGACCTCCTCCAAGAAGGCTCCTGTGTCGGGCGCCTCCTGCAGTGCCATCGTGGCCCACGCCACGCCGGCGACCCATCCCTCCGTCCGGCTCACCAGCGTAGAGATCTCGTCCTCGCCGGCATCGATCCCGGCGGCCCGCAAGGCGGCCCGAGCCTCCCCGACATCCATTGCCATGTCGGTCCCGTTGATCTCGACGAGGGCTCCCTCGACGCGAAGACGTCCGAGCGGCAGCGGGAGTTCGTTCCGACTGGCGATCACGAGGCAGTTCTCGGGTGGCAGCAGGTTGACGAGCCGATGCAGCGAGCCGGCCGACCGCTCTCCCGACAGGTGGTGCAGGTCATCGAGGAACAACCGGATCGGCCGCGACATGTCGGCGAGTTCGTTGACGAACATGGGGATGATGCGGTCGACAGCCTGTGCGCCACCTGTGTCGAGGCGCTGGCGGTACTCGCTGCCGAACCCGGGAATCGTCTGCGCCGTCGAGTCGATCAACGCCGACCACAGTGCCGCGGGGTCGTCGTCCGTCGGCTCGACCGACAGCCAGACGGAGTCACGGCAACGCTCGTATGCCTGAGCGAGCAGCGTCGACTTGCCCGAACCGGCAGGCCCCGACACGACGACCAGGTGGGCGTCGGGCGACACGATCCGCTCGACCAACTCATCGCGTCGAACGACCTCGCGCCGGAGGCGGGGAGGAGTGAAACGAGTTGCGGCGTGAACCAACGGTGGCGAGCCGTGCTGATCGTGCACGACCGAATCATAAGTCTGACCACGCGGTCCGATTCACAGCGCCGCTGATTCCGAGGCCGTGCCCGCCGGCCCGAGATCCGATCGGTCGACCACGACCCGACGCAGAGTCACCCCAGGTGATTTTCGGACTTCTCCCGACCCGTGGTCGCGTTCACGGCTACGTTCCGGCGCATGATCGACCGGAGATTCCCCCGCGGTGAGTGAGACGAGCGACGAGCGCCGACAGGTTCCGGCGTGGTTCGCTCGATCATCGCGCTATGCCTGGGGTTTCCTCGGGATCGTCGCGGGAGCCGCTGCGATCGTGTTCGGTCTGGGGTATCTCCGCGAGCTCGTCATCCCCCTGGTGCTCGCGGCGTTCTTTGCGGTCGTGTTCGAGCCGGCCGTTGGTTGGCTCGCGGCGCGGCGTCTCCCCCGCAGCCTCGGCGCGGTGATCGTCATCGCCGGTCTCGGATTGGTCATCACCGCAGCGACGGCCCTCGTGGTCCTCGGTGTCGTCGATCAGACCGAGGAGATCTCGGGCCGATTGACCGAAGCACGGCTCGAAGTGCAGGACACGATCGACCAGTCCGAATTCGGCGAGTTCGCAGCGAGCGTCAGGGACAGCCTCGGCGAGGCCGGCCCCGCCGCTCGGGATGGCATCGCCACCGAGATCGGTACGTTCCTCGACTCCGCCGCCGGATTCGCCTCCGGCCTCGTACTCGGTGTCGTCCTGCTCTACTACCTCTTGAAGGACGGCGCCGGATTGGTCAGCTCGTACGTCGCGCGTCAGCGTCCACGCGACCGGGAGCAGGTCGAGAGGATCATCTCGCAAGCGGCGTCGAGCATCCGCGGCTACTTCCGGGGGAAGACAGCACTTGCACTGGCACAAGGTGTCTTCATCTGGGTCGCGCTCGCGATCATGGACGTGCCACTCGCCGGATCGATCGGCGTCGTCAACTTCATCGGCGCCTACATCCCCTTCCTCGGTGCCTTCATCGGCGGAGCATTCGCCGTGCTGATGGCGATCTCGGAGGGCGGCATCGGGCTTGCGTTGGGCGCGCTCGCCGTCGTGCTGTTCACGAATGCGGTGTTGGAGAATGTGCTGGAACCCCGGTTTCTCGGCACCTCGCTGAAGCTGCATCCCATCGTGGTGCTGCTCTCGACGGTCGCCGGAGGTGTCGTGGCCGGGATGGTCGGGCTGATCCTCGCCGCGCCGTTCACCTCGATCGGCATCAACCTCTTCAGGGAACTGAAGTCCTCGGGATTCTTCGGCGACGGCGATCCCAGCGCGACCGAACCCGAATCGAACGCGATTCACGACAGCAAGGAGAAATGATGGGCCTCTTCGGTCATGACGACGAGCAGGACGAGCGCCTCGATGCGATCGAGCGACAACTCCGCCGAATCACGGAGCAGGTCGGAGAGCTGTCGATCGATCTCGGTGTGACACGGATGGAGCTGCTCAGGACCCGCGTCGGCGTGGAAGGGAGTGTCAAAGCGGCGGATCTCGACCCGACGTTCGACGCGTTGAACGAGTCGCTGCTGACGACCCGTGCGAAGTTGGCCGAGTCCAGAGCGGCAGCGACCGACGCGTGGGCCACACTCCAGGACAGCAGCGACGACGCACTCGCGACGCTACGATCGGGTCTCGACGAGGCGTGGACGCGTCTCGAGGACAGCGACGCGAACTGATGGCCGACATCGAGAAGATCCAGGATGCGGAGGCGAAGGTCGCCGCCATGCAGGACGCTCTCGCCGGTGTCCAATCCGGGCTGCAGCGTGCCGAGCAGGTCGCCGTCGCCGCCGAGCAGGCCAAGGCCAAGGCGGAACAGGCGGTCAAGCTGACGCTCGTCCTCGTCGCGCTGTCGGTCGTTCTGGTCGGGCTCTCACTCCGCCGCCGCAACCGCTGAGTTGCCGCCTCCCGCGGTCGACCAATCCGTGGGTCCCACTCCGTGCCTCGGGCACGAGTCGAGTGGTCTCGCGATGAAGTGGACATGGCGGCAACGCCGCGAGGCGGCTGGGCAGCCGACCGACCGGCCGAACATGGTGATGGGCTCGAACGTACAGGTGGTGTGGGAGAAGTTCTGTCGATACTGGCGGGGGCGACATGCCCACCTTCACGCTCAACTTCTCGCGGCCCGGCAACCAGATCGTCGGGCAGTACTACAGCTTCGTCCGACTCGGGCGTGACGGCTACCGCCGCATCATGGAGCACCTACGCGACACGGCGACCTACCTGGCGGACAAGATCGCCGAGATCTGGCCGACGGGCTCCTCGACGCCCTCACCGACGCCGTCGCCCACCTCGAGCAGTACCCACCGACTCACCCGGCTCCGGACCCTGGTTTCAGCCACAGATGACCAAACGGGACACCGGAGGTCAGTGTCCGAACATGTTCGCGGGCAGGTCGGTGATCGCGCTGTCGATCGCATCGCAGATCGTCTGCGCCACGGCCGCGGGTGCCAGGCCGGCGGGCATTCTGGGGGCCGAGCCGGCGATGGCGCGATCGACGAGTCCGGTCTCGGTGTGGGGCGGGCGGGCGTCGATCACCCGGATCTTCTTCCTCCTCGCCTCGCGGGCGAGCGCTTCGTCGAACGAGCGCACGGCGGCTTTCGACGCGCCGTAGGCCGCCATCCCGGGAAGGTTCTGTTCAGCGATGACGCCGGAGATGTTGACGATCACACCGTCCTCGTTGATGGCCGGCAGCGCCGCCTTGGCGAGCATGATCGGTACGAATGTGTTGGTGAGGAAGAGTTCCTCCATCGTGTCGACGGACAGTTCCTCGATCGCTCCGAAGGCGACGACGCCCACTGCGTTGACGACCACGTCGAGCCGACCGTTCGTCTCGACGGCCGCGGCCACTGCCCGCCGGCAGGCGTCGGGGGCGCGCAGGTCGAGGCTCAGCTTGCGGCCCGGCACGTCGAGAGCGTCGAGCCGAGCCTGATCGCGAGCCACCAGAGTGAGGGCGTCGCCGCGATCGGCGAGCGTCGCCGCAACGGCGGAGCCGAGCCCACCAGTTGCCCCGACGACGAGGACGGAGCGTTGTGTTCGGTCATCCATTGCGTCCCCCCGAGAACCCGGCGAGTGAGGTGTGGGTCCCGTCGAGGACTGCATCGACCAGCCGGTCGACGTCGGTGGGCGCCGTGCGTTGTGGGGCCGGCCGGGCCAATGCCGCCTCCACTGCGTCAGCGATCTCTGTGGACGGGATGCGGTTGGGGTCGGCGACGACGGCAACACGGTTGCGTTCGAGGTCGGCGGCGTTGGCGAACTGATCGGTGGAGAACGGCAGGATCACCTGGCGGACTCCGGCAGCCAGCGCTTCCTGCACGCTGTTGTTCCCCCCGTGGTGGATGGCCATGTCGGAGTGGCCGAGGAGTGCGACCTGAGGGAGCCGTGGTGCGACCAGCCAGTCCTCGGGCACGTCGCCGAGGGCAGCAGCGGGTGTGGGACCGAGCGCGATCGCGGCGCGCACGTCGTGACGCCGGAGTGCATCGGCGATCCGGGCGAGGACGTCGCCGCGGTGGGAGAGAAACGTACCGAGCGCCACGTAGGCCTGTGGACGGCCCGCGGAGCGGCGCATCCAACTGGCGTACGGCTCGGGCAGCGCTTCGTCACGAACGAGCGGGCCGACGAACTGTGAATCCGCCGGCAGGAGCTCGGATCTCGCCTCGTCGTGCAGGTCGAGCGAGCTGTTGAACACGACTCGCCTGCCGTGCACACGGAACGCGTCGGCGACCGGCGGCTGATCCGGAGCCACCGCGTGGAGCGCCTCGTTCCAGCGTCGGGTGAACGTGCGGCGGACGCGATCGGCGAGGGCCTCGAGGTCGGCGAGCTCGGCGCGGTCCGGTCGCACGCACTGGGGCCACGCGCTCGGGATGCCGTACCGCTCGACGCCGACGGGAAGCTGGCTCGGGTGTCCGGGCACCAGCGTGACGAACGGTCGACCTGTTGCGACCATGCCGAGGGTCGATCCGAACGAGACGTGGTCGACGAGCACCTCGTCCGGCCGGAGCCGGTCGACGAGGTCGGCGATGTCGCGAGCCACCTGCTCCGGGTGCCACAGCAGATCGTGTTCCCGATCGAGTGCCTGTCGCCGAATCGTCGCAACGGCACCCTTCCGTGTCGCTTCGAGGAACCGACTGATCTCGGGGCTGTCGGAGACGATTCCGGCGTTGGAGCCGGCGCCGAGCACGAGCGGGCGCCACTCGAAGCCCTCTGCCTCGACGCGACCTCTCAACATGGGTCCGGTGGCGACCACGACGTGCTGCCCTGCCCGTTGCGCTGCCGCGGCGACCACCGAGAGGGGTCCGTAGTGCGAGGCGTAGTCGGGGCTGATCACGAGCAACGTCATGGCACGTACACCGTGGACCCGTAGAGCGCAGCGAGCCGGCCGGCCATCGTGTCGATCGAGTAGCGCTGTTCGACCATGGCCCGGGCGCGCCCGGCGCGCCCCGGGCGATCGACGAGATCGAAGGCGTCGTGGACCGCCTCTGCCAGGTCGCTGTCGGGATCGGCGAGAATCCCCGTGTCCCCATGGTCGACGTAGGTCGGCGGGCCGCCGGTGCTGGGTGCGACGACGACGAGCCCTGCGGCCAGCGCCTCGATCACTGCCAGGCCGAACTCCTCCTTCAGGGCCCCGTCGACGTAGACACCGCCAGGGGCCCACCGTCGGCTCGACCCGGTGACTGCGGCAACGAGCAGTGTGGCGATGTCGCTCCGGGGGCGGCCGCCGAGCAGCACCAGACCGGCCCGGTGCGGATGACCCTGGGGCACGGCGTCGTCGATGGCGGCGAGGACGGCGCGTTCGGTGGGGGAGGGGTCGCTGAGGTCACCGCCGACGATCACCAGGTTGCACCGCTCCCGCAAACCGGGGTCGGTGGCCCACGTGCGGGCCACCCGTTCCATGCCCTTGACGGGGTTGAGGCGGCCGACGCTGACGAGGAGCGGCAGGTGGCGTCGATCGGCCGGGATCCGGTCGCCGAGATCATCGATCACGTTGCGGCCGCTGAGCGAGCCCCCCTCGTCACGCTGACCGGCTTCGGCACGTCGGATGAGGTCCACGTCGATTCCCTCGGCGACGACCGCAGCCCGGTCTTCCGCAGCGGTCTCGTGGACGCCGAGCTGGCCGAACAGCTCGGACGGTCGGGCCCGAGGGAACAGCGCCAGGCATTCGGCCTCGCGGGTGAGCCGTTCCACCAGCCGGGCCCGGAACCACACTTGGGTGGTTGCGTCGAGGTCGGCGAAGGTGTCGAGGTCCAGCTCGCCACGCGATTGAAGCGACCGCAGGACGTTGTGCGGATCGGGGGCGACGCTGAAGCAGATCGGCAGCTGCAGTTGCGTGGCGACCGCTGCCCCGGCGAGGGTGCCGACGTCGGCCATCCGCAAGTGGAGCACGTCGATCGGTGCCCCCATTCGGAGCTGCCGCCGGAGGCCGCGTTCGATGGAGGGGAGGTGTTCCCACAACCCGCCGGGGTCGTCACCGGTCCGATCGGTGTCGACTGCGATCATCCCGTAGGAGGGTCGGTCGCGATCGGGGGGCATCGGACTGGTGAGTGCGTCGATCGGGGTGCCGCGGCCGATCGTGACCACGTGGTCGACGTCGTCGCGACGGGCGAGCGCCTCGCCCAGGGAGACGAGCAGGCTGGCCACCCCTCCAGTGTCGCCCCGGCCGCCGAGGCTGAGCTGGCCGTCCAGGTCGCCCGACAGCACGAGTTGGGCGATCCGAAGGGAACCGGTCTGCGGTCGGGCGGCGTGCTGGTCGTCGCTCATCGACCCGTCCAGTGCGAGCGCGGCATGAAGGCCGACTCGTCCGTCGTCGAGCGCGTGTCGGGCGAGGGTCGTGAACGCATGTGGCGAACGGAGCTCGCCGAGCGCACCGACCGCGGCGATCCGAACAGCATCGTGATCGTCGGCGTCGGCGATGCCGGCGAGGACCTCGACCTGTCGGGGGTGGCTGATCGATCCCAGGAGGTCGACCAGGCGGGCGCGGCCCAGTCCGTCGTCGGTCAGTTCGAGCGCATGCTGTACGACCCCGAAGACTCCGTCCGGATCGCTCTGTGCCCAGCGTCGGAGTGTGCGGAACGCGTGAAGTGTGTCCATCCCGCCGGACGCGGTCATTTCGGCCAATGGTGTGTACGCCGCGGTGGCGGGCCGACGTGAGCCGAGTCGCCATGCAGCGTGGCGGCGGGTCAACCGCTCTGGGTGGGTGAGTCGGTCGAGGAGGAAGTCGCCTGCGCCGTCCCCCGAGAGCCGCGCGGCGGATTCCATCGCGATCAGCGAGGCGACGGTGCCCTGGGCGGCCAGGCGCGAGAGGTCGGGCAGGAGTCGACCGGGCTCGTCGGTGCGGCCGGCTCGTTGCGCCAGCCTTTCGGACCGGTCGAGCACACGGACGAGGTCGTGGGCTGCGAGAGCTTCGGTGATCTCGCTGAGGATGAACTGATGCCCTCGGATCCCGGTTGTTGATGTCGTCACGTCAGCGTGCAGCGCCCGTCCACGACGACTTATTCCAATTTAGTCGGAATTAAATCCGAAATGGGAACAAAGTCGACTAAATGAGGTTGAACGGGTGGTCCAACCTCGAAAGGAACACCATGGACCGTCTTTCCCCATCCGCCCGATTCAAGCTGCCGTTTCTCCTCGCCGGCTTCATGTCGTTTCTCTTCTCGGTCTGGCTCTACTTCGTCCAGGGTGAGACCACAGCCGGAATCTTCGTCGGCCTCTGGGTTCCGTCGATCCACTCGTTGGGCTCGCTGCTTCTGTCTCCCGTCGAGGCCCCGGCTGCCCGGACGCTCGAGGAGGTCGTGTCATGACCCTCGCCATCTTCGCCTTCGGTCTGCTGGTCTTCCTGATCACCGTCTACGGGACCGTCGTGGCCGGCGGGCTGCTGCTGACCGGCCGTCAGCTCGAGGAGCAACCCGAGCTGTTGCCCGACGAGTCCGGCACCGAGAACCCCGATGTCGGGCTCGAACGAGCGCGGGCGCTGGCCCGCTCGGAGTACTGATCGCCATGAGTGAGGCGTTCCACGACCTCGACGCCGAGAACCCCAACGGAGTCCGGGAACTCGGCCGGTCCCGGGGCCGCGAGCCGCTCCGGGCATCGATCCCACACCGCCTGGTACCCAGCTGGGTCCCCGGACAGCCCGTCGCGCCCGCAACGGCATGACCACCATCAAGGAGCACACCATGCACACGACGCCTGCGCCGATGATCGACATCGGAATCCCCGAGGCCGACCGGCTCGCGATCTCGACCGAGCTGGAGCACGTTCTCGCCGATACCTACACGCTGTACCTGAAGACCCACAACTACCACTGGAACGTCACCGGCCCGATGTTCAACACCCTGCACCTCATGTTCGAGGATCAGTACAACGAACTCTGGGTGGCGGTCGACCTGATTGCCGAACGCATCCGCTCGCTCGGGGAGTTCGCACCCGGCAGTTCGGCCAGATTCGCCGAACTGACGTCGATCGTCGAGGCCGGCGATGTTCCGGCCGCCGAGCAGATGCTGGCCGATCTGGTGGGTGGCCACGAATCTGTGGCCCGCACCGTTCGGCGAGCATTCGCTGCCGCCGAGGCGGCCAGTGACCAATCGACCGCTGATCTGCTCAGCCAGCGCCTGCAGATCCACGAGAAGACGGCGTGGATGCTGCGCTCGATGCTGGCCTGAGCAACTCGACGCCGTCGACGAAGTCTGCCCGCACCCACTCGGTCCTCGTCACAGAGTGCCGATCGGCTCTGTCGCTGTCGGGAGGTCGAGTGGTAGATGGATGGAGTCGGGCCATCCGAAGCAAACGAGGGCATCCATGCCGAGCATTCCTGCACAACTGTTCAACCCGATCACGGGCCGAGCAGTGGAGTCGCTCTTCACGGGCTTCGACGTCGAAAGGGCGCGCTCACTGCTGGCCCGCATCGACGGTCTCAACCCCGCGCCGACCGGGGTGAGCATCGACTCTGTGGAACTCGCTCACTGCAACGCCGAGTGGATACGAACCGGCCGCCGCACGGATCGGGTGGTGCTCTATCTACCCGGTGGCGGATGGGTGTTGCGCAGCCCGCGCACGCACCGCCGCCTCGCCGCCGCCGTGGCAGAAACAGCCAACGCCGATGTGATGTTGGTGTTCTACCGCCTCGCGCCGGAGTCTCCGTTCCCGGCGGCGCTCGAGGACTGCGTCGGGAGCTTCGAGCAGCTCCTGGACGATGGTGTCGAGCCAGAGCGGATCGTCATCGGCGGAGATTCCGCCGGCGGAAATCTGGCCCTGGCGTCGCTCCTCGCGCTGCGAGATGACGCGAAACCGTCACCGGCCGGTGCGTTTGCCCTGTCACCCTGTACGGACATGAGCTTCAGCGAAGGCGGTGCGCGCATCGAGTTCGGCGACCCCGACGCGTTGTTCCCCGAGTCGGCCGATGCTCCCGAGAGCGACCCGCGCATGTTGTACGCCGCCGGTGACCCAACTGTTCTCGACCATCCGTACGCCTCTCCCTTGCGGGGTGACCTGAGCGGGCTGTGCCCTGTG
>CBFCWZ010000013.1:0-23785 GCA_965601935.1 uncultured Ilumatobacteraceae bacterium | reverse complement strand
CGGGACGGCAATGCGTTCGCCGCGCTCGCGTTCCGGCGAAGTGTGGGACCTCGGAGCCCGATCGACCCACCGCATCATCACTGGTTTGTGAGTCTGAGCTGGCGTGCCTTCAGAAGCCGATCTCTATGCCCATCGACGACCGAGTCGGCGTTGTTGGCCTCGGCGGTTCGAGTTCGAGTCCTCGTCGCTGTGCCCACTGAGCGAGTGGCGCGGCGAGTTGGCTGATGCCGGGCCGGTCGTCGTGGTCGTGCAGCGTGGCGGCGATCTCAGCCAACGCGGTGTTGTCGAGGTTGCGGCCGTTGGCCCAGTGCTTCCATTGGTCGAGGGCGTGGCAGAGACGCCCGGCGTCGCAGGCGACGCCTTCGAGGTCGTTGAAGTCGTCGAACATCTTTCGAGTCGAGTCCATGCGGTGGTGATCGTCGATGACGTTGCGGAGTTCGTTGACCCGGCGCCGTGTCGGCGTCGCGAGTTCCTCGGCTCGGGTGAGTCGGTCGGTCGCGACGGCGAGGACGTCGCTGGCCGCCTCGACGTCACGGCGAGCGGAGCGGCGGTGTATCCGTCCTGCACGTCGGAGGCCGGCCTGGGCGACGCGTAGTGCCGACTGTGCCTGGTTCACGATTCGTCCGGCGGCGTCGACCTGCTCAGCAAACGGTTCATGCGCCGCCTCGGCGCCGGGCAACTCACGCCTGGCCAACGCAACCTGCTCTCGGGCGGCAGCGCGCCCTGTATTGCGTTCGTCGAGCCGTTGCTGAGCGACAAGCCGATGATCCTCGGCGTCGGCACGGACCTGGTCGAACCAGCCGGGGATCTGAAAACGCTTCTTCGGCAGGCTGGCAGGGACAGTCGCCGCGAGGGTGCGGCGTTGGACCACGGCGGGTATGTCGGCGCGGTCGGCGATGAGGACGCCTTCGAGCACGCTGCGCGCTTCGGCCAGGTCATGCGATTGGGTGACGACGAGCGCGAGGTTCTCACGTTCACCTCGGGTCATGGCCATGTACAGGCCACGCCGCGTTGTCGCCGTGGTCGCGAGCGTGACGCTGCACGTGGACGTGTCGCCTTGGGCGCCCGGTTCGGTGGTGGTATACGCGAGCTGTACGTGCTCGCGGACGTAGTCACGCGGCAGGGTAATGGTGCCGTGTCCGTCGAGTCGGGTCACGGTCACGTCGCCCTCCTCGATCGAGTCGGTCGCGGAGACGGTCCAACGCTCACGATTGCGCACCGGCTCCCCCACACTCGTGCGCAGTCGGCGATCGTTCCGGCGTGTTGCGACGACATCGCCGACCATCACCCACGAATCAGCGACTGGCGTGAGTGTCCCCTCGTCGAGCTGGCCGGCGTCGAGGCGGCGTTGTTGGATGTGGTCGTTGATCGCGATGACGTGTTCGGTGCGAGTCGTCGTGATCGACAACGACTCACCCGCGGCTTGGCACTGCTGCCAGAGGTCGGCGATCGTGTCGAGATGCTCAGCGAACGTGCCGGGCCGGATGCGGCCGCGGGCGCTGTAGGTGTCGAGCACGAACGGGTTGCCGTGCCGCAACTCCAGCGATGCGGCCGCCTCCCATCGGTTGGTGAACCGATGCAGGTGTTCGAGCTCGACACGCCGTCCGGCGTCGCACAACTCGAGGAACATGCCGCCCCGCCCCACGGCTTGGAGCTGGTGTGGGTCACCGACGAGCGCGAGTCGCCATTGGCGTTGCTCGGCGTGGGTGACGAGGCGTGACAGGTCGGAGGTATTCAACATGCCGGCCTCGTCCACGATCACCGTCATGCCCGGCCCGGCGTCCCACGAGGACTCGTCGCTGTCTGGTCGGTCGAGTTCGTAGAGGAGTTTGGCGACGGTGTCGGCGATCATGCCGGTCTCGGTTTCCAGGACACGGGCGGCTTTCGCGGTCGGCGCCAACCCCATCACGGCGCGCCGTTGCCCGTGCAGATCGGACACGGCAGCTTGCAGCATGCGGGTCTTGCCTGCCCCGGCCGGACCGACGATCAGCACGAGCCGGTCGTGGCCAGCCACCGCGCTGGCCGAGGCGTGCTGGCCGTCATCCAACGCCGTGTCGGTGATCGTCACCGACGGTGTCGGGTCGTCGGCCTGGGCGTCGAGCGCCCACGACACGATGTGCTCCTCCTGGGTCAAGATGTGCTCGCTGGTGGACTGGTTCGTGATCGGCTCGATCCACACCGACCGACCATCCGACCCTCGCCGAGACCCCGACTCGATGATCGGATCCAGATCGATGCACGACTCGAGCACCGTGTTCACCGACGCGTCGAGTGCGTTCGCCCAGCTGGTTCCGTCGTGTCCGGGTTGCGGGGTCACGGTGTCGCAGATCGTGCGCAACACGTCCATCCGATTCCACGTCGATTGCCGCGACGCCAGCGCCCCGGTCACGTCCGACACATCGAAGCGCGACGCCTCCAACGGATGCGCCATGGCTGCCTCGGTGATCGAGGCAGTGAGCGTCGTGGCGTCGATGCCGAGGTTGGCGGCCTCGCGCTCCCACCGTGTCCGCAGATCCGACACACCCAACCCGGACTTCCTCGACCGGGTATCCACGGCGGCTTCGCGCTCCATCGCCGCGTACTCGAACCCCGAGGGATCACGACCCTCACGGTCGAGGAAGTCGGCGAGCTTGTCGCCCATCTCCGTATCGATCTCGCGGGCCCGTTTGGAGAACTGTTCGAGGAGCTCCGACGGGACGCCGGCGATCTCGGCTTGGCCGTTCACGATCGGATCGAACACCACCCCGTACCGGGCGGTCACCTCGGCACGCAGCACCGACTGATACACGTACCCGAAGGCTTGCTGGTACTTCTTCAGCATCAACGCATCGAGCGCGTACCAGCGACCATCGGCCGTTTGGACCTTCGCCGAGATCACCACATGGGTGTGCAACTGTGGATCATCGGCGCGGCTCGTCGACTGACGAAACACCCCTACCGTCAACCCCTGCGTCTCCGGATGCAAGCGGGACCCGTTCGACCGGATCCGTGTCGTCGAGCCGTACCGCTCGATCATCGCCACCACCGCGTTCACGGCCACGTCATGACACTCCGCGAACCCGTCGTCACCGGTCAGACCCCACAGCACCGACAACGACTTCGGTGCTGACAAGGTGGCGTCGTACCCTGCCACCGCCTTGATCGTGTTCCCGTGACGATCCACCCGATCCTCCAGCGCCCGCCCGAGCTGCATCCCGGTCGTCGGATGGTGCCCCGACAGGAGCGCTTCGAGAGCCTCGGTCGTCACCTCCCCCGACAAGCCGAGTCCTCGTGCCTGGGACCCGGCCCACACACCCGGCTGTTCACCGTCGGCCTTCGTGAGATAGCTCGTGTAGTAGGCAGCGGACACTCCCGCCCCCGACGCATACAACGTCGTCACCCTGATCATGATCGCTCCCGCCTGCGCGCGGGCACCTGTCTGAACTTTGAAGAACGAGCGAAGCGACGAGCAGACACGACAGGGGCTCTCAGACCTCGGAGAGCAGCGAGAGCTGACCTGACGAGCGGCGGGCCGACGAGCGCGAGCTCGAGGGAGCGGCAGGCAGCTGGGACGGGCAAGCGACGGACACGACGCTGGCAGGAACGGCGAGGCGATACGAGCCGGCCTCGAAGACTCCCGACGAGGCACGAACCTGGAACGCTTCGATCACGCCGAGATCGCTGAGCCGACGAAGGGCGCGAGCGACAGTGTCCTTCGCGAGTCCGAGGGAGGAGGCGAGCGAACGGATCGACACTTGGGCGACGACGTGATCGCCGTCGCCCGTCGAGCGCTCCATCATCTCTTCGAGAACCACCCACGACGTCGCACCGAGTTGCCGGCGCAGCTTCGCCGCATCGGGCCCGGTGGTCACCGGACGA
This sequence comes from uncultured Ilumatobacteraceae bacterium, assembly GCA_965601935.1. Taxonomy (GTDB): domain Bacteria; phylum Actinomycetota; class Acidimicrobiia; order Acidimicrobiales; family Ilumatobacteraceae; genus CBFCWZ01. The sequence continues at coordinate 19,927 of CBFCWZ010000013.1, read as the reverse complement.
CGGAATGGTTCAGTCGCCACCCGCTGCCCCTGACGAGACTCGCCCGTCGCACAGGCGCACGACGTTGCCGGTCGACACCAGCTCGAGCAACGCCCAACGGGGCACACGCAGGCACTTGACGCCGAAGCGGATCACCGGCAGGCCCTGAGTTCCGCCGGACGCGAGGTAGTCGTTCGCCAGGTCGTACGCGAGCTGCCGGCCGATGCGCATCACTTTCGACGCTTCCTCGACCGTCAGGAGCTCGGGCGGTGCCGACTCCACGATGTCGTCCATCGGATCCATGGGAACGTCCTACTTACACCGATGAAATTCAGGAGACAAGTGGCCCGGATCCGCCGGCGCGGGACGCTTCGACACCAGCGGACACTCGTGGATGCCAGTGGACACCAGCGGACACCAGATGGGACTCCGACCGTGACGGAAGTCACATCACACCAACCGTCCCGAAGATCAGGACACGGTCGTCCACGCCGCTGACGTCGGTACCGAGGTGCGAGTCTGAGTGACCTTCGCCGCGCACTCGAGCGCCGCAAGAACGTCGTCACGCTCGAGGTTGGGACCGTCGTTTGACGGCCGCGCCGAACGCACTCCGACGCGCCGACACCACCGAGTCACGACGTGATGTCTGGTGTCGACTCGTGCCGACGCATCCGTCGCGAGGCGGTACGTGACGACTCGTCACGGGAAATCCTGTGCACCTGGTGTGCACCTGGCGGCTCTTCGCAACCGGCACGGCCGACCGATATGGCCTCTGACCAGGGCTTTCGCGGTGGGCGATGCGGGTCTTGATCCCACGACCTCCACGGTGTGAACGTGGCGCTCTTCCAGCTGAGCTAATCGCCCCTTTTGGGAGGCCACAAGTTACCAGCGGCGGCCAGGGCCTCCACCTTCACCGCGGGCGTTCGATGCACGCAACGCCCATGCCCTGACGGTCTCGATGTGGTTCGGTGCCGTTCGGGCACGTGCCCTCGAACGAGACGAAGGCGCGGACGATCAGATCGCCCTCACCGGTGCAGGGGATCTCGCGGGCGTCGTTGTCGGGCTCGATCTCGACGCAGTCGCCATTGCGCAGGATCCCGTCGGGCGGTGCCGGCTCGGATGGTTCGGTGAAGAACGACAACACGAAGACGCCGATGATGGCGAGCAGCCCGGCCACACCGAGCGTGCGCCACGGCATGTTGGGCGGCTCGAGCAGCGGACGGCCGGTCGGTGACCGCGGGTCGATCGGGTACCCGGGATCGGGCTCCTCCCGGGTCGGCGTCTGACGGAGGTGCCCGTCGTAGACGGCACGCCGACCCGGGTCACTCAGAACCCGGTAGGCCTCGTTGATGTCGTGCATCCGGCCCGATTCGACCCCGGTGGCGCGGTCGGGATGGTGCTCACGCGCCAGCGAACGGTAGGCCTCGCGAATCTGCGTCGCCGTCGCGTCCCGGTCGACGCCGAGGGTGTCGTAGTGCGTCGGACCGGCCACCCTCGAAACGCTATGGGACACCGGCGGAAATCAGTACCCGAGGTCGACGTTCACGAGGCCGATCAACTCGCGGCCCTCGGCGAAGCGACGCACGTTGCGGCGTACCCGCTCGGACAAGAGGGGAACAGCCATCTCGGGGGTGTTGCCGGTGTGCGGTGTGATGATGCAGTTCGGCAGGTTCCACAACGGGTGTTCGGAGGGAAGTGGTTCGGGTTCGGTCACATCGAGTCCGGCCGACCCGATCGTGCCGTCTCTCAGTGCGCCGACCAGGTCGGCGGTGATGATGTGACGGCCACGGGCCACGTTCACGAGGCAGGCGTGCGGTTCCATCGTGGAGAGTTGGTCGGCACCGATGAGGCCGTCGGTCTCCGCGGTGAGCGGAAGGGCGAGCACAACCAGGTCGGCGCCCGACAGCGCGTCGGCGAGCCGGTCGGGCGACACGACCTCGTCGACACCGTCCATGTGGTCGGGGTTCCGCCGCAGCACGGTGGTGTGGGCCCGGAACGGCCGGAGCATCGACACGAGCGACTCGGCGATGCCACCACCGCCGATGATCGACACGTTCGCTCCGACCAGGCTCGTGCCGACCGGTCCGGTCCACTCCCCCGCTCGAGCGTACGGCCCCAGGTTGCGCAGGCCCGCGAGGCCGAGACCGAGAGCCATCTCGGCCACCGGCTCGGCGTAGACACCCTTCCCGCAGGTCCAGACGTGATCGTCGTCGAGGTGGGGTACGTACTCCTCGATCCCCGCCCACGGCAACTGCACCCAGTCGATCCGACTGTGTTCCCGCAACACGGCCGAGAGTCCGGCGCCGTCGTGGGGGTCGGCCCACACCAACGCGTCCGCATCGGCCAGCGGGACCACTTCGCCACCACCTGCGCGCACGGCATCGCCCAGCCAGGACGGGGCCGCGTCGGGGGCGACAGCGACGTGTGGCGTGGGCCGTTCGTCCATTCGGCGGACGGTAGCGCGACACCCCCGTTGCGACGGTGCAAGATGTGTGAATGCAGAACACGATTCGTTCGGTCGGCGTCCCCCGCGAAGTGAAGACCGCCGAGCACCGGGTGGCGATGACGCCCGACGGCGTGCGTGAACTGGAACGTCTCGACATCGACGTGCGGGTCCAGACAGGCGCTGGAGAAGGAGCGTCCATCAGCGACGAGGACTACGTCGCCGCCGGTGCCGACATCGTTCCCACTGCGGCCGACGCGTGGAGCCAGGACATGGTGGTGAAGGTGAAGGAGCCGAAGCCCGAGGAGTTCCAGTTCCTTCGCCCCGACCTCACACTCTTCACCTACCTCCACCTCGCCGCCTACCCCGCGGTGGCCGAGGCCCTCATCGCCAACCGAACCACGTCCGTCGCCTACGAGACCGTCCAGATGCCCGACGGATCGCTTCCCCTCCTCGCCCCGATGAGCGAGGTCGCCGGCCGCCTCGCTCCTCAGATGGGGGCCCACTTCCTGGAACGCCACAACGGCGGACGGGGAGTCCTCATGGGAGGCGCGCCCGGCGTGCGGCCGGCCAAGGTCGTCGTGCTCGGCGCGGGCAACGTGGGCTGGAACGCCGCATGGATCGCTGCCGGGATGGAGGCCGAGGTCGTCCTGATCGACAAGAACCTCGACCGACTGCGATGGGTCGACCAGATCCACAAGGGCCGCATCATGACCTCGGCCTCGAATCGCGGGGCGATCGAGCGTGCCGTCACCGATGCCGACCTGGTCATCGGTGCCGTGCTGGTCGCCGGCGGGCGGGCACCTGTCGTGGTCGACGACGAGATGGTGCAGGCGATGAAGCCCCGTGCCGTCATCGTCGACGTCGCCGTCGATCAGGGAGGCTGTATCTCCACCACGCGGGAGACCACCCACGACGAGCCCACCTACGACCAGTACGGCGTGGTCCACTACGCCGTCGGCAACATGCCGGGCGCAGTGCCCCACACCAGCACCTACGCACTCACCAACGCCACCTTGCCGTTCCAGATCGACGTCGCCCACCACGGGGCTCTCGGAGCGGCCCGACACGACACCTCGATGCTGCACGGGCTGAACACGGTGGGCGGCGAGTACGCCAACCAGGCGGTCGCCGAATCGCTCGGCTCCTCGGCGGTCGACCCACTCGCCGACTGACGCGCGACCTTCCCGACTCGCGGCGCGCGGGGGTGGCGGTTTAGGTTCCATCCCCATGGCTGATCTGAAGCTCGGGTACAACACCGGATACTGGTCGGCGGGTCCTCCTGCCGGCGCCCTCGAGGGCATCAAGGAGGCCGAGGATCTCGGCTTCAACTCGATCTGGACGGCCGAGGCCTACGGATCCGACGCGCTCACCCCTCTGGCCTGGTGGGGTGCCGCCACCGAGCGGATCCAACTGGGTACGGCGATCATGCAGATGTCAGCGCGGACGCCTGCCGCGACGGCGATGGCGTCGATCACGATGGACCACCTGTCGAACGGCCGCTTCATCTGCGGCCTCGGTGCGTCCGGCCCGCAGGTGGTCGAAGGCTGGTACGGCCAGGAGTACCCGCGGCCGCTCGCCCGCACCCGCGAGTACGTCGAGATCCTGCGCCGGATCTTCGCCCGCGACGAGCCTGTCGAGTTCCATGGAGACTTCTTCGACATGCCCAACCCGGGCGGGGCCGGGCTCGGCAAGGCGCTGAAGTCGACCGTCCACCCGATGCGCAACGACATCCCGATCTACCTCGCTGCCGAGGGCCCGAAGAACGTTGCCCTGTCGGCGGAGATCTGCGACGGCTGGCTGCCTCTCTTCTTCAGCCCGAAGGACGATGCCTTCTACCGTGACTGCCTCACGAAGGGCTTCGAGGCCGCGGGCGACGTGGACAAGGCCGACCGCTTCGAGGTGGCGTCGAACCTCATGGTCATTCCGGGTGAAGATCCCGAGGAGTGCGCCGATCTCGTGCGGCCCTTCCTCGCCCTCTACGCCGGCGGGATGGGTGCCCGCGGCGCCAACTTCCACTTCGAGGTGTTCGCCCGGATGGGCTACGAGGACGTCGCCACGAGGGTGCAGGAGCTGTACCTCGAGGGCAAGAAGGGCGAGGCCGCGGCGGCAATTCCCCTCGAGATGGTCGAAGACGTCGCACTCGTCGGCCCGCCCGACAAGATCCGCGACGAGCTCCCGAAGTGGCAGGAGACCTGCATCACCGAGTTCCTCGTGTCGGGTCCCGCGCAGGCCCTCCGCGGCTACGCCGAACTCATCCTCGGCTGATCAGCCCACTCAGAGGCCCCGCGGCGAGGGCACGGCCCGGGGTCTCGCGATTCGGCCGGGATCTTCGTCATCCCCGGTCAGAGGACCGCCCAGCACGCCGGTCCGTCGACCCGTTTCCCGCTCCGCTGAGTCGCTCAGTCGAGGGCGACGAGGAGGTCGCCTTGGTCGACGCGGTCGCCCACGGTGAAGTGGACGGCGGCGACCGTGGCGTCGTGGGAGGCGATGATCTTGTGTTCCATCTTCATCGCCTCGACGACCATGAGGAGCTGACCGTCGGCGACCTCGTCGCCGGCCTCCACGTGAACTGCGATGACGGTCCCGGGCAGCGGGCAGTGTGGGCCGCCGGCCTCGTCCTCGGCGTCGTGGTCGACGAAGCGCTCGGCGCGCTCCCAGGCGGCCGAGCCGGCAGCGCTCGACGTCTCGACGTGGTCGCCGTCGACACGAGTCGTCACGACGTGCCGGCGGCCGTCGACCTCCACCACCTGTTCGGTGTCGGAGCGGCGCAGCAGCCGGACGGACACCGCGCGGCGTTCGTCGGGTGACAAGGTGCCGTCGTCGGTGGGCTCCGGCCACGGGCCCACGAGCACATCGACCCGGTCGCCCGTTCGGAACGCGTACTCGACCGGGTGCACCTCGCCATCGCGCAGCATCACCTGCCGCTGACCGACCGTCCGGACGTTGCGCCATCCCGACGGGGCGAAATTGAGCACATCGCGTCGCTCGGTCGCGACAGCCTCGAGGGCGAACACTCCCCCCAACAGGAGCGCCACGAGATCGTCGCCCTCGGGACCCGAGGGCGTGAGTACCTCGGGGTGGGCGCCGAGATAGGAGGTGGGAGTCCTGGCCGCCAGGAAGTCGGGTTCCCGGCAGATGGCCTCGAGGCTGGCGAGGTTGGTGCGGATGCCGGTGACCGCCGACGTGCGCAGCGCCCGGGCGAGGACACGTGCCGCCTCGTCGCGTTCCGCGCCGACGGCAATGATCTTGGCGAGCAACGAGTCGTAGTCGGGCGACACGATGGCCCCGGCGCGAAAGCCGGTGTCGACCCGGACACCCTCTCCGATGTCGAAGGCGGTGACCTCCCCCGTGGAGGGCAGCCAGTCGGCAGCCGGATCCTCGGCGACGAGACGGACCTCGATGGCGTGGCCGTCGACGGAGATGTCGTCCTGGCTGACGGGAAGAGCCTCCCCCGCAGCGACGCGTAGTTGCACCTCGACGAGATCGAATCCGGTCACGGCCTCGGTGACCGGGTGTTCGACCTGCAGCCGGGTGTTGACCTCGAGGAAGTTCAGGGTGCCGTCGTCGCCGACAAGGAACTCGACGGTCCCGGCGTTCTCGTATCCGACGTGGGAGGCGAGCGCCACTGCTCCTTCGTGGAGCGCGGTCCGGATCTCGTCGGAGATACCGGCCGACGGCGCCTCCTCGACCACCTTCTGGTTGCGTCGCTGGATGGAGCACTCCCGCTCGCCGAAGTGGACCACCGAACCGTGCCGGTCCCCCATGATCTGGACCTCGACATGACGACCGTTCTCGATGTACGGCTCGATGAAGACGGTCCCGTCGCCGAACGCGGAGGCGGCCTCGCGGGAAGCCGCCTCGACGGCCTCGCCGAGTTCGGCGGCGTCACGCACGATGCGCATGCCACGCCCGCCGCCACCGGCGGCGGCCTTCACGAGCGCCGGGAGGGGAACGTCGTCGGGGATGTCACCGGGAGCCGCGTCGAAGACGGGCGCAGTCGGCACACCGGCGTCGATCGCCGCCTTCTTGGCGGCGACCTTGTCGCCGAGGAGGGTGATCTGCTCGGGCGTCGGGCCCACCCACGTGAGGCCGGCCTCGGTGACCTGGCGGGCGAAGTCGGCGTTCTCGGCGAGGAACCCGTACCCGGGGTGGACGGCGTCACACCCCGTCTCGACCGCTGCAGCCAGCACGGCATCGGCACGGAGATAGCTCTCACCGGGAGCGGACCCGCCGAGGGCGACGGCGACATCGACCGAGTCGACGTGAAGGGCATTCACGTCGGGCTCGGAGTAGACCCCGACCGTGTCGACACCCATGCGATGGGCTGTGCGGGCGATCCGCACGGCGATCTCGCCGCGGTTGGCGATGAGGAGCCGATCGATGCCCATCAGTGCCTCCACACCCCGTACTCGGTGGCACCTTGGACCACGTTGCTGTGAGCCGCCGAGAGCGCCATTCCGAGAACCGTGCGAGAGTCGGCCGGGTGGATGATCCCGTCGTCCCACAATCGCCCCGTGGAGTAGAGCGCCGTCGACTCCTCCTCGATCTGGGCCTCGAGGGCGGCTGTCCGTGCGGTCAGCGCTTCCTCGTCGACCTCGACTCCTCTGCCGGCAGCCGAGTTGCGGGCGATGATGTCCATCACCCCGGCCAACTGTTTCGGACCCATCACCGCCACCCGGTGGTTCGGCCAGGTGAAGATGAAACGGGGGTTGTAGGCCTTGCCCGCCATGCCGTAGTTGCCGGCGCCGTAGCTCGCACCGACCATCAGGTTGAAGTGGGGCACCGTCGAGTTGGAGACGGCGTTGATCATCTTGGCCCCGTTCCGGATGATGCCGCCCTGCTCGGCCTTCGAGCCGACCATGAACCCGGTGATGTTGTGCAGGAACAGCAGCGGGATGTCGCGCCGGTTGCACAGCTGGATGAACTGGGAACCCTTCTGCGCCTCTTCCGAGAACAGGATCCCGTTGTTGCCGATCACCCCGACGGGAAAGCCGCAGATCGACCCCCAGCCGCACACCAGTTTCTCGCCGTACAGCGGCTTGAACTCCTCGACGCGGCTTCCGTCGAGCAGGCGGGCCAGCACCTCCCGGATGTCGAACGGGATGCGCACGTCGGCCGACGCACACCCGAGCAGTTCGGCCGGGTCGTGGAGCGGCTCGTCGGCGGGCTCGGTCGGCCCCGGTCCGAGTTTGGTCCATCCGAGGTGGCGGATGATCTTGCGGGCGTGGCGCAGTCCGTCCATCTCGTCCATCGCCAGGTAGTCGGACAGTCCACTCGTGCGGGAGTGCATCTCGGCACCGCCGAGCGACTCCTCGTCGACGATCTCGTCGATCGCCATCTTCACCAGTGGCGGGCCACCCAGGTAGGCCGTTCCGCGCCCCTTGACGAAGACCGTGTAGTCGCTCATCCCGGGGACGTACGCGCCGCCGGCGGTGTTCGGGCCGAATGCGACGGTGATCGTCGGGATCCCCATCTGTGACATCTGCGTCAGGTTGCGGAAGGCCGCCCCGCCGTCGAGGAACAGGTCGGCCTGGCGCGGCAGGTCGGCCCCGGCCGACTCGTTGAGCACGATCAGTGGGAGCCGGTTCTCCTTCACGATGTCGTAGAACCGATGACCCTTGCGCCATGTGGTCGGGTTCATCGACCCACCTCGGTAGGTCATGTCGCTGCCCTGGATGGCGACCTCGACGCCCTCGACGACGCCGAGACCGCACACCATGCCGGCCCCGATCGGATCCTGTGTGCCCCACGCCGCGAGCGGCATCAACTCGAGGAACGGGGTGTCGGGGTCGACGAGGGCCTCGATCCGCTCCCGGACGAGCATCTTGCCCCGCCGGCGGTGGCGATCGACGTAGCGCTGGCCGCCGATGGCCTCGAGTTGTTCGATCTGGGAGGCGACCTGGTCCCAGAGCCCCTGCATCGCGGCGAGGTTGGCGCGGTACTCCTCGGACCGGGTGTCGAGCCGGCTCTGCAGCACGCTCCCCATACGACTCGTTCGGACCATGGAGCGGGAAGGTACTACCCATAAGGTGACGGCATGCAGGTGGCTGACGTCCGCAACGATCTCCTCGCCGAGCAGGAGGCTCTCGACCAGATCGTTTCCGGGCTCACCACCGATCAGTGGGCGCTGGCCACGGCGAGCCCGCGCTGGAGCGTGGCCGACCAGGTCGGCCACCTCACCTACTTCGACAACACGGCGGCGATGGCCATCACCGACCCCGACGGCTTCACCGCCCTCGTCCAGGAGTTGGTCGGCGCCATCGTCGACGACGAGGAGTCCGGCGACGACCTCACGCTCGGCGAGTACCGGGCGATGACGCCGACCGAACTGCTCGACGCGTGGAGGGCGAATCGGAAGCTCCTCGCCGATGCGTCGGCCACCCTCGAAGAGGACACCCGCGTCGTCTGGTACGGGCCGTCGATGGGCTCGAAGTCGTTCCTCACCGCCCGGCTGATGGAGTGCTGGGCCCACGGCCAGGACATCGTCGACGTGGTCGGCGCGAGCCGCGAGAACACCGACCGGCTCCGCCACATCGCCCAGCTCGGTTTCATCACCCGTGGCTGGGCCTACGTCAATCGCGGGCTCGAGGCTCCGGACGTTCCCGTGCGGGTCGAGCTGACCGCTCCATCCGGTGACACCTGGACGTTCGGCCCCGATGACGCCGCCGAGTCGATCACCGGCTCGGCCGACGACTTCTGCCTCGTCGTCACCCAACGCCGCCACGTGAACTCGACCGGCCTCGTCGTCGAGGGTGATTCCGCCCGTGAATGGATGGAGCTGGCCCAGGCCTTCGCCGGCCCCGCCACCGACGGCCCCACTGCCTGAGCGCGTGGACATCCGGCCCTTCACCATCGACGTACCCGACGAGGGCCTGGACGACCTGCGTCGCCGCCTCCACGACACCCGCCGGCCCGACGCCGAGGTGGTCGACGACTGGTCGCAGGGCATCCCGCTCGCCCACGCGCGCGACGTTCGGACCGCCTCCGCGATATCTTGACCGGCGGGTCAAGTCGGCGCCTCCCCCAGTCCCCCGTGGGCGTCATCCGGCCCGCCAGCAATGACGACCACGACCCCCGACGCGGCACCGCGCCGCCATCGCCCGGGCACCGCCCGCGCCGCGCTCTCGTACCGGCGGTTCCGGATCATCTTCATCGGGCTGGCGCTCTCGAACATCGGCACGTGGATGCAGAACTTCACGCTGCCCGCCTACATCGACGACCGCACCGGCCGCCCGGCCCTCGTGGGGGCGATGATCTTCATGCAGCTCGGACCGATGCTGCTCCTCTCGATCCCCGGCGGGGTGCTGGCCGACCGGGTCTCCAAGCAGAAGCTGCAGCTCTGGATGCAGTCGATCTCGCTGGTCCTCACCGTGCTCATCGCCTTCCTCGTGGCCCGCGAGTCGATGCTGTGGACGATCTTCGCAGCCCAACTCGGAATCGGCATCGCCAACGCTCTCAACGCACCGGCCTTCCAGTCGTCGATGCCGCTCCTGGTCGACCGACAGGACCTCCCCGGGGCGATCAGCCTGAACTCGGCGATGATCAACGGCAGCCGGGTGATGGGCCCCGTGCTCGCCGCCCTGCTGGCGGTGCTGGGGATGTCGGTGGCGCAGATCTTCGTGGTGAACGCACTAACCTACCTGTTCCTGATCGGCGCCCTGATCATCGTGACGATGCCGGACGTGAAGGGCCAGCACTCCGAGAAGGGCTGGAGGCGACTCCTCACGGGCATCAACATCGCCCGCCGACGCCAGGTGCTCAGCCGCCTGCTGCTCTCGATGTTCATGTTCTCCCTGTTCAGCCTCGTGTACATCGGGCTGTTCCCGTCGGTGGCGCGCTTGAATCTCGGCATCGATCCGACCGGCAACACCTACCGGTGGCTCTACGCGGTCTGGGGCCTCGGTGCCTTCTTCGGAGCCATCGCGGTCGGAACGTGGTTCTCGCGCGTCGACCGCACGGCTCTCATCGTCCGCGGCTTCACCGGTTTCGCCATCGCCCTCGCCGTCTTCTCCCAGCTGCGCGACGTCGCCCTGGCCTTCCCGGTGGGGTTCGTCCTCGGCTTCGCCTACTTCATGACGGCGACCGCGATCACCACCACGCTCCAGCTGAACATGAAGGACACGGAACGAGCGTCGGTGATGCCGCTGTGGTTCATGGTGTTCGGCGGCACGGTACCCATCGGCAACCTGCTCTTCGGTGTGGTCATCGAGTGGGTCGGCCCACGCGTGGTGCTCGGGTTCGGAGCTGCGTTCGCCCTCTTCCTCGCCTGGTGGGGCGACGTGCGGCGCCTGCCATCGGCCGCCTTCCTCCCCGAGGACGAGGGCGGCGAGCCCTTCCAACCCACCAACGCCACCCGCCTCCTCTGACCTGCAACAGGTGTCTGACACCTGTTGCAGGTTCAGGCGAGGAGGGCTGTGACGACCGATTCGAGGCCGGCGGCGCGGCTCGCCTTCACGAGGACCACGTCGCCCTGGCCGAGTGTTCCGAGCGCGGCGACGGGGTCGTCCACGGGGGGCACGCCGTAGTCGTCGACGCCGGCGGCGATCAACTCGATCCCGAGGGATGCTGCGTGCTCCGCGACCTCTCGATGCCCGGCGACGGGGTCGTCCAACTCGCCCATCCGGCCGAGCACTGCGACGCGGCGGCCGGCGGCCATCGCGGCCAACGCGTCGAGCGCAGCCATCATCGACGTGGGGTTGGCGTTGTAGGCGTCGTTGACGATCACCGCGCCACTCGGGGCAGTGGCGACGTCCATCCGCATCCCCGACACAGAGGCACCGGCGAGGCCGGCCACGATGTCGTCGAGCCCGACCCCCAGGGTGCCGCCGACGGCGATGGCCGCTGCGGCGTTCATGGCCATGTGGGCACCGGGAACCGGCACGAACACATCGGCCACGCCCCAGGGCGTCGTGGCACGGAACGAGGGTCGGGCCGACGGGTCGAGGGAGAGGTCGGAGATGGCGATGTCGCCGCCCCGACCGAAGGTGAGCACCTCTGCCCCGGTGTGGGCAGCCATGGCCACGACCCGAGCTTCGTCGGCGTTGAGGACCGCGGCACCGTCTTTCGGGAGCGCCTCGACCAGTTCGCGCTTCGCTCTGGCGACGCCGTCGATCCCTCCGACGCGTTCGGTGTGGGAGTGGCCGACGGAAGTGACCACGCCGACCGACGGCCGGGCAACCTCGCACAGGCGGGAGATCTCGCCGAAGCCGCGCATTCCCATCTCGAGGATCAGCACCTCCGTGTCGTCCGGTGCGTTGAGCACGGTGATGGGCAGGCCCTGCTCGTTGTTGAAGCTGCGCTCGTTGGCGGCGGTGCGCCGCGCCGCGCCGATCGCGGATGCGATGAGGTCTTTCGTGGAGGTCTTCCCCACGCTGCCGGTGATCCCGACGACAGTGGCGGCCGAACGGGCGCGAGCCCACTGGGCCAGCGCCATGAGGGCCTGAGCCGTGTCGGCGACTTCGATGGCCGTGTGGTCGGCGCGGAACGGGTCGGGCCGGCTCGACAAGTGGAGCGCCGCACCAGCGTCGTAGGCCGCACCGATGAACTCGTGGCCGTCTCGATCGGCCACGATCGGGACGAACAGCTGGCCCGGTTCGATCGAGCGGGTGTCGAACGACGCCCCGTCGAACTCGACGTCGGGTCCGAGCAGGCGCCCACCGATGCCCTGGGCGGCCTGGGATGCCAGCAACTTCACGGACGCGAACGGTACCGTTCCTGACGTGACGGATCAGAGGATCCACCTCGTCGTTCTCTTCGGAGGCGAGTCGGCCGAACACGACGTGTCCTGCACCACCGCTGCTCATGTGCTCCGAGCCGCGAACCCCGACACCTACCGCATCACGCCGGTCGGAATCGGACGCGACGGGCAGTGGGCGATCGCCGACGAGGCCGCTGCGGCGTTGGCCCGCGGGCCCGAGCACCTACCGAGCCGGCTCGACCCGGCCGGTGAGGCGATCTCGCCGACGCCGATGCTGGAGATGGCCTCCCGGACGGTCGCCGACAGCGCCCAGACCGTGGTGCTGCCGCTCCTCCACGGCCCCATGGGTGAGGACGGCACGGTCCAGGGGTTGCTGGAGCTGGCCGACGTCCCGTACGTCGGAACCGGCGTGCTCGGCTCCGCGGTCGCGATGGACAAGGCCATGGCGAAGGAGGTACTCCAGTCCGCCGGCATCCCCCAGGTCCGGCACCGCACAGCTCGCGCCCACCACGTCGACGATCTCCTGCTCGGCCGGTTCGTCGACGACCTCGGCCTCCCGCTCTTCGTGAAGCCCGCCAACATGGGTTCGTCGGTCGGCGTGTCGCGGGCCGGTTCCGTCGAGGAGCTGCGCGACGCCGTGACCCTCGCCCTCGACTACGACGAGATCGTCGTCATCGAAGAGGCCGTCGACGGCCGCGAGATCGAGGTTGCAGTGCTCGGCAACAACGAGCCCGAGGCGTCGGTGCCCGGCGAGATCGTGCCCGGCGAGGAGTTCTACTCCTACGAGGACAAGTACGTCTCCGACGGCGCCCAGCTGCTCGTGCCGGCGCCCCTCACCGCGGAGGAGTCCGATCGGGTGCGTTCGCTCGCTGTCACGGCCTTCACGGCGCTGCGCTGCGAGGGCCTTTCGAGGGTCGATTTCTTCTACGAGGATCCCGCCCGCGGCGGTCGCGGATTCCTCCTCAACGAGATCAACACCATGCCCGGCTTCACCCCGATCTCGATGTACCCCAAGCTGTGGATCGAGTCCGGCGTGGGTTACTCCGAACTCATCGACCGCCTGGTCGACCTGGCCATCGAGCGCCACGCACGTCGCCGACGCAACACCAAGCGCTGACCGGCCGACGCGTCCCGGACAACGACCCAGAGTGCATCTGGGGCGGCTCCGTTCCGGAGAGCGGTACCGGCACGCCCCAGAACACAGCCCGGGCATGACTCGTCCGACCGCCGCCCCCGGCTCGGGCGGCCCCGCCCTACGGCGCCAGTGCCGCCCGGAGGAAGGCACGCAGTTCGGCGCGCAGGCGTCGGAGACCCGATGCATCGGGGGTCCAGCCGAAGGCATCCAGGGCTCTCGGTTCGGTGGCGACGCCGGTGATGGTGGAGTAGGCGAGCGCCGCCACCAGTGCCGGGTCGCCCTTGCGGAGGCGCCCGGCCTCCATCTCCTCGCCCAGGTACACGGTCGCCCGCTCGATCAGAGGGGCGGTCCACTCCCGGAGCCAACGAGCCGGTTCATCGCCGAGACGGTTGACCTCGCGCACGAGGCCGAGCAGGGCCGGCCGGCGCACCGCCGCACGGAACGCCTCCTTCACGACCGCGTCGATGCGGTCGAGCGGATCGTCGGAGGCGGCACGAACCGCTGCCTCGATCACGACCACCAACTCGGTCGACACATTGGCCAGGACGGCTTCGACCAGCTCGTCCTTCGAGGCGAACCAGTAGAGGACGGTCTGCTTGCGCACCCCGACCACGCGTGCGATCTCGTCGAGCGACACAGCGTCGACGCCGCGCGAGCCGAACAGGTCGAGCGACACCTCGAGGATGCGGTCGCGCGTCGACGACTCTGCCATGGTGCTCCTCCCACGAGTTTCTCTCTACCAATTGGTAGACGAGCGTGGTAGAACAGTCAACTGTGAGTTCGGGGAATCTGAGCAACGCGCTGTCGCGACGCCGGATCGCCGTCACGGGCGCCACCGGCTTCGTCGGCACCGCGCTCGTGGAACGTCTCCTCCGCGTCGTGCCCGACTGCGAACTCGTCCTCCTGGTCCGTGACGGCAAACGAACACCCGCCGCCCGCCGGACCCAACGGGAGATCCTGAAGAACGACGCCTTCGACCGCCTCAGGGACATGCACGGCGACGACTTCGAGACCGCCGTGGCCTCGCGGATCACCACCGTCGCCGGCGACGTCACCCGCGACGGCCTCGGCCTCAGCGACACCGACCGCGAGATCTTCGCCTCGTGCACCACGATCATCCACTCGGCGGCCGCGGTCAGCTTCGACTCCCCACTCGACTCCGCCGTCGAGATCAACCTCCTCGGCCCCACCCGCATCACTGCGCTCTGCCAGGAACTCGGCATCACACCCCACCTCGTCGCGGTGTCGACCTGCTACGTGGCGGGCAACCGCCGCGGCAAAGCGCCCGAGATCCTGGTGAGCCAGGGCCCCTTCGACGTGGGCCTCGACTGGCGCGCCGAAGTCGACTCCACGCGGCGGTTGCGCTCCGACCTCGACGCCAAGAGCCGCGAACCGTCGCGGCTCGAGGAGTTCCGTGCCGAGGCCCGCCGCGAGCTCGGCGCGGCAGGTGCCCCCGCCCTGGCCGCCAAGACCGAGCAACGCCGCACCGCCTGGGTGCGTGACCAGCTCGTCGACGCCGGCCGCGCCCGTGCCGCCAGTGTCGGGTGGCCCGACGCCTACGCCTTCACCAAGGCGCTCGGTGAACAGGCCGTCACCGACGTGAAGGGCGACGTCCCGGTGTCGATCGTCCGGCCCTCGATCATCGAGTCCGCCCTGGCCGAACCCAAGCCCGGGTGGATCCGCGGGTTCCGGATGGCCGAGCCGGTCATCATCTCCTTCGCCCGCGGCCTCCTGAAGGAGTTCCCGGGCGTGCCGGAAGGGACCGTCGACGTCATCCCCGTCGACCTCGTGGTCGCGGCGATCATCACTGTCGCCGCACTCGGCCCCGAAGAGGCGCCACCGATCACCCAGGTGGCCTCCGGCGGCATCAACCCACTCTCCTACCGCACGATGGTCGACAGTGTCACGGGTTGGTTCACCGAACATCCGCTGTACGACCCCAAGGGCCAGCCGATCATGGTGCCCGAGTGGCGCTTCCCCGGCCGTGGCAGGGTCCAGGGCCAGCTGGAGCGGGCCAAGAAGATGCTCACCACGGGAGAGCGTGCCCTCCAGTCCCTCCCCCTCCGCGGGCGCCAGGCCGAGCTGTCGGCACAGCTCGAGACGAAGCGGCTCGAGGTGGACCGGGCTCTCGAATACGTCGAGCTCTACGGCCTCTACACCGAGTGCGAGGCGATCTATCAGGTCGACAACCTGATGGACCTCTGGGATCGAATGGACGAGACCGATCGCGAGATGCTCGCCTTCGACCCGCGAGCCATCGACTGGGTTCGGTACATCACCGAGACCCACCTCCCGTCGATCATCCAGCACGCCCGCGTCAAGACCACACCCGGTGCCTCGCGATCCACCGACCGCATGGCCCGCATGCGCAAGCAGGTACTCGACCCCACGCGCCAGCTCGCCGCGTTCGACCTCGAGAACACGTTGATCGCCTCGAACGTCGTCGAGAGCTACTCGTGGCTGGCCACGCGACGGCTCGACACCCCCGAACGGGTCCGATTCGTGGCCCGCACGCTCGTGGAGGCACCCGGCCTCCTCCGGCTCGACCGCCGCGACCGCACCGACTTCCTGCGCCACTTCTACCGGCGCTACGAGGACGCCCCGACCGCCCAGATCGAGAACGACGCGAGGGAGCTGCTCACCCAGCTCATCATCACGAAGTCGTTTCCCGAAGGGATCCGTCGGGTCCGTCGGCACAAGGCCCTCGGACACCACACCGTCCTCATCACGGGGGCGCTCGAGTTCATCGTCGAAGGGCTGCGACCCCTGTTCGACGAAATCGTCGCGGCCGAGATGAGCGTCCGCCCCGACGGGACCTATTCGGGCGAGATGGCCACCGTCCCTCCCACGGGCGAAGCGCGGGCCGACATCCTCTCCGACTACTGCGCCGCCGAAGGGCTCCGCCTCGAGGAATCCGTCGCCTACGCCGACTCCTCGTCCGACCTCCCGCTTCTCGAGGCGGTCGGGTTCCCGGTCGCCGTCAACCCCGAGACACGCCTCGCGACGATCGCCCGCAAACGCGGTTGGCTGGTCGAGCACTGGTCGAAGGCCAGGGGCGGCCCGCGGCCCCTGCTCCCCATCGGCCAGCTGATGACCGAACGCGAGCGCCGGAGGTCCTTCGCGTGAAGGCCCTGCAGATCGACCGCAGTGTCTCCCGGTTGGGTGCCGCCCGCCTGCTCGCCGCGGTGAGCCCGGCAGGTGCCGCCCGGATCGGGCCGCTCGCCTACTCGACGATCGACGACCCGGAGCAGCCCGGCCCCGACTGGCAGCGGGTGACCACACGTCTGGCGGGGATCTGCGGGTCCGACCTGTCACTCGTGGAGGGTCATGCCTCGCCCTATTTCGACGACTGGGTCAGCTTCCCGTTCGTCCCCGGCCACGAGGTCGTCGGCGAACTCGACGATGGCACCCGCGTCGTGCTGGAACCGGTGCTCGGCCACGAGGCGAGGGGCGCCGAGCCTCCATTCGAGGGGGCGGCACCCGCTGACGGCGACGACTACGCCCACCTGGTCACCGGACCGTTGGAGCCCGGCATCCAGACCGGATTCTGCTGCTCCACCGGAGGCGGCTGGGCTCCCTGGTTCTGGGCCCACGACTCCCAGTTGCACCGCATCCCAGAGGACATGCCCGACGAACGTGCCGTTCTCGTCGAACCGTTCGCCGGCGGGCTCCACGCAGCGCTCCTCGCCGTCGACCGCGTCGAGGGCGCCGACCAGCCCGTCGTCGCAGTACTCGGAGCCGGAACGATGGGCCTCGCGGCGATCGCCGGGCTCCGGCGCCACCTCCCCGAAGCACGCATCGTGGTCGGCGCCCGATACCGGCACCAGCGCCGCATCGCCGTCGAGTACGGCGCCGACGTGGTGGTCGAACCGGACCGCCTCGACAGGGCGGTGCGCCGCATCGTCGGCTGCCACCTCATCGGCGACCAGCTCTCCTCAGGTGCCCACGCCACGATCGACGCGGTCGGTTCCAGCAGCTCGATCGCCGACTGCCTGCGTGTCACCCGTCCCCGGGGACGCGTCGTGCTGCTCGGAATGCCCGCCGACGTGACCGTCGACCTGACCGGGCTCTGGCACCGCGAGACCGAGCTCCGAGGCGCCTACACCTACGGCACCGAGACGCTGCCCGACGGCACGCGGCCCACCACGTTCGAGTTGGCACTCGACCTGGTGGGCCACGTCGGGGCCGAGCGCCTCGTGTCCGCCACCTACCCACTCGTCGACCACGTCGACGCGATCGCCCACGCCGCGCACGCCGGACCGCGCGGCGCGGTGAAGATCGCGTTCGACCTCACAAGGAGCTGAGATGCCCCGCCCGGGATTCGTCCTCGACGTCGACCGATCGACGCCCTCCACCCTGTTCTGGCGCGGCGAGGGGTACAGCCTCGAGAAGCTGCCGGCCGACCGCAGCCGGATCATCTATCCGCCCGAGCCGCTCGACGGCATCGCGCACCTCGACTCGGCGATCCGCGAGGCACTGTTGAACCCGCTCGACATGGAGCCGCTCCCCGCACTCCTGGAGCCGGACATGAAGCTCACGATCTGCTTCGACGATGCCAGCCTCTCACTCCCCAAGATGCAGCGGCCCGACAATCGGCAGCGCATCGTCGAGGCCGTTCTCGACCTGGCCGCCGAGGCCGGTGTGGACGACATCCACATCATCGCCGCGCTCGGCCTCCACCGCCGAATGCACGAGTATGAACTGCGCCACGTCCTCGGCGATCGCGTGGTCGATGCCTTCCTCCCCCGCGGGCTGCTGTACCAACACGACGCCGAGGACCCCGAGAACCTCACCGTCATCGGCCACACCGACCACGACGAGATCCTCGAGATCAACAAGCGAGCCGCCGACTCCGACCTCGTGGTCTACGCCAACGTCAACCAGGTGGCGATGGACGGCGGCTGGAAATCGCTCACCACCGGCCTCGCCTCGTACCGGTGCCTGAGCCATCATCACAACCCGGAGTCGCTGCAGAACACGAAGAGCCTGATGGACCGCCACCACTCCGCGCTCCACCACTCCATCTGGCGGATGGGCGAGGTGCTCCGCGACCACGGGCCACGGGTCTTTCAGGTCGAGACGACCATCAACACCGAGGCGTTCCCATCCCCGTTCGAGTTCCTCTCGAAGCGCGAGTGGGAGTGGACGGCCAGGGACCGCGGCCTCTACCTCGCGTCGTCGAAGTCGCTCGCCCGGACTCCGGCGGGCATGAAGCGGAAGATCTTCCACTCCATCGAGGCCCCGTACAAGACCACGAGCGTCCAGGCCGGGTTCACGGAGACAGTCCACGAACGGACACTCGAGAATGTCCACCGCCAGCACCTCGTCGAGGTCGACGGCCAGACCGACATCCTCACGCTCGGCATCCCGTTCATCAGCCCGTACAACCCCGAGTCGATCATGAACCCCATCCTCGTGATGTGCATGGGCCTCGGGTACCTCTTCAACATGTACCGCGGCAAGCCACTCGTCCGCGAGGGCGGCGTGGTGATCATGACCCACCCGACGCCCGCCGACTTCCACCCGGTGCACCACCCCAGCTACATCGACTTCTACGACGAGGTGCTGGCCGACACCACCGACCCGGCCGAGATGGCCGTGCGCTGGGAGAAGCAGTACGCCGAGGACGAGTGGTACCGCCACCTCTACCGGACCAGCTACGCCTACCACGGTGTCCACCCGTTCTACGCGTGGTACTGGGGTGCCCACGGCCAGCAACACGCAGGACGCGTCATCATCGTCGGGGGCGACACCGATGCGGTCCGCCGCATCGGGTTCACGCCGGCCTCCACACTGAACGACGCGCTGGAGATCGCCTCCGACGTCGTCGGCCGCTCCCCCACCATCAGCCACCTCCACGTCCCAGGTGTGCTCGTCGCCGACGTCAAGTGAGCTACATCCGCCGCGCCCAGCGTCCCGACCGGCTCGGGAACACCGCCCGGAGTGCCCAGCGCATCGCCGGCAAGGTGGAAGGCACGTTGAGGAGTGCCGCCCGCCCATGGCACCGGGCCGGGTTCCCGTGGCGGCCACCGACGGTCCCTGGTGGAGCGGAACTCCTTCCGGAGGAGGAGACGCTCGGCCCCTCCTACGACACCGAATGGGCCCAGCGTCCGCTGGCGCGGGCAGCACGGGGAGTGATCGTCGAGGGCCCGATGCGAGTCCTCGTGACCGCCGTGGCCCGCCCCGAGGTCCGTGGTCTCGACCGGCTCGCCGATCTGTCGCGCCTCGACGATCCGCCGGCACTCATCTTCGCGCCGAACCACCACAGCCACGTCGACACGATCCTGATGATCCGGGCGATCCCACTGTGTTGGCGCCGCGAGCTCTCCGTCGCCGCGGCCGCCGACTACTTCTTCGACGCCCGCTGGAAGGCGGTGTCGTCGGCACTGGCGCTGAACGCCATCCCCGTCGACAGGGAGAGCACGGGCCGGGCCACCGCCGACCGCCTCCACGAGGTGATCGACGACGGCAACAGTCTCCTCATCTATCCCGAGGGCGGCCGCTCGCCCGATGGCTGGGGCCAGGAGTTCCGCGGCGGGGCCGCCTCTTCCCTCACCCGTCCGACCCGCTGGCGGTGGACTCCCGGGTCGTCCTCCGACAGGTGAAGACCCGGGACCGGGTCACCCTGGTCCCCGAGCCGGGCCTCCGCGTCATGGCCACGGCGCGGGAC
>CBFCWZ010000012.1:0-24177 GCA_965601935.1 uncultured Ilumatobacteraceae bacterium | reverse complement strand
CGATTCGAGATGTGACCCAACTGGTGCGGGAACCCGGTGCGCCAGTTCGACACCCCACGCATCCCCACCGCGTGCTGCGACCGGCCCGTGAGCAACGACGCGCGGGTCGGCGAGCACAGGGGTGTCACATGGAAGTTCGTGAACTGCACGCCGCCGGCGGCGAGGGCATCGACGTTCGGCGTGTCGATGTCGGACCCGTAGCAGCCGAACTGGGCGAACCCCGTGTCGTCCAGCAACACGATCACCACGTTCGGCGCCTCATCACCGGGGTGCGGCGGCTCCGACCAGAACGGCTCCGACTCTGCGAGGGTGCGGCCGATCCGGCCGGGAAACGGGGTGGGCATGTCAGCCATGGGTGCACTTCCTCCGTCGCGGCGGGAGGATCTGGGAGCCGCCTGTCCTGATCGATCGCGCGTCAGAATATCGATTCATGAGTCGGCCAGAACGATCCGGTGACCACGCCATCAGACGGTGATGGTGGTGAGGTCGTCGCCGATGATGACGTCGCCGTCGAAGTGCTCGGCCGCCCGCGCCACCCACTCGGGGTACTGCTCGGGAGTCGGCGACGGCACCATGTGGGTGAGGGCCAACCGCTTCGCCCCGACCCGGGCTGCCGTTTCGGCGGCGTCGACGACACCAGAGTGGTAGTCGAGGATGTCCTGCGCCATCGGGTTGGGGATCATCGCGATGATGTCGCGGCGGAGCACCGTCTGGACGTACACATCAGCCCCCGCGGCGAGTCGGTCGACTCCCTCGCACGGGAGGGTGTCGCCCACCAGCGCGGCCGTCGAGCCGTCGTGTTCGAGCCGGAACCCGATGGTGGGCCGGACCGGTGCATGCTCGGTGGCGGCCGTGGTGACGTGTACGTCGTTGACGGTGAACGAGTCGCCCGGTTCGAGTTCGGTCACGTTCACGTCGGGCGGGTCGGTCAACACGTCGTGGTGTGCGATCCGGTAGCCGATGTCGGCCTCCAGTGCGTGGATCTGCCGCTCGACGAACTGGGCCGTGCCGACGGGGCCGTAGATCTGCAGTGCGGCGTTCCCTTGGGTCGTCACCCAGTGCGTGGTGATGACGTCGTTGAGCGCACACACGTGATCGCTGTGCAGATGGGTGATCAGCACCCCGGCGAGGAATGCGGGCGCCGAGCCGGCGCCGGCCAGCCGCATCACCACTCCGCGCCCGGCGTCGACGAGGATGTGCGTGTCGCCGGCCGTCACCAGGGTGGAGGGGCCGGCGCGGTTGGCGTCGGGTATCGGCGAGCCCGTGCCGGTCAAGACGATGTCCATGGTTCAGCTCTCCTCTTCCAGGGTCCCCGGACGTTCAGGGTGACGGTCAGCCGTCATTCGTCGAGGCGGCGAGTGTGTTGATGTGCGCCCGCACTCCGAGTGCGTACGTGTCGGCGATCGCGGTGTCGCGATGTTCCGAATGGGCGTCGAGCCGATCGGGGTCGAGCGCCACGGCGAGGAACGCCTGACGGCTCGGGAAGGTGTTGAAGCGGACCTGGTGCCACGTGCGCCCGTCGCCGAGGATGGTTCCCTCGGCCGAGAACCAACCGTCGATGCGGACCCCGTTCGGCACGGCCACCGAGCCGGCGACCTCCTGGTATGCCTCCATGCGATCCGGCGTCACCGCGGCGCCGCCCTCGTCGTGGAAGCGGATCACGTGGAGCATCGTGTACGGGCCGTCGTCGTCGGTGGGCGGGTGCGGCACATCGGCCCAGTCGACCGGATCTGTGATCTCGGGGAACTGGAGGGGCTGGGTGCCGATGACGATCGTCTCGGCCATCCCCGCCTCCTTGTGCTCGTGAGCCTTCTGGAAGTCGTCCCGCCGCTGCATCTCGATGAAGGCGGCGCGGGTCGGGTACTTCACCACACCGATTCGGTCCCACTTCGGCTCCTCGCCGATGAACTGGTCCTCGACGTCGGCGACGAACACGATCTCGGCGCCCACCGCCGCGAGGGGACCGAACGGTGCGTACTCGTCGTCCGCCTCCCGCCCGGTCAGTGTCGTCTCGCGACCGTCGGCGTATTCCGCTCGATCCTTGTAACGCATCAGATTGACCATCCAGACCGGACCGTCGACGTCCGGCGCGGTGGTTGCCAGTTCGATGGCGTAGCCCTGGTCGATCGTTCCGTAGTCCGGCATGGGTCCCCCTGCGCGCGCATCGTCCTGTGAACGCTCGGCCAGACCTTATCTTTCGCCAGACGCACTGGCCATTCCTGTCGTCGGCCCTGGACATCGTCGAGGCCGCGGGACCGGCGACTGACCGCTCAGGTCGTATCGGGCTGCCGGCCGGGTCGGCCGAACACCTGGCGGAACTTGTTCTTCCAGCCGGGGGTGGTGCGGACATCGCGGGCGATGTCGACGAACTCGTGGTAGCCGATCCGGATGGGGTTGAAGGTCGTGATGTTCTTCGTGAGGCCGTACTTGATGCGGCGCACCTCGGGCTCGAAGGTGCCGAACAGCCGGTCCCAGATGATGAGGATGCCGCCGTAGTTCTTGTCGAGGTACTGCGGGTTGGCGCCGTGGTGAACACGGTGATGCGACGGCGTGTTGAACACGGCTTCGATCGGCTTCGGGAACCTGTCGATCGCCTCGGTGTGGATCCAGTACTGGTAGAGCAGGTTGAGCTGGGCGGCCTTGGCGACGTGATGGGCCGGGATGCCGAGGAGGGGCATCGGCAGGAAGACCCACGCCGTGAGGTAGCCCGACCAGGGCTGGCGCAGCGCGGTCGACAGGTTGTACCGCTCGCTCGAGTGGTGGGTGACGTGGTTGGCCCACAGCAGCCTGACCTCGTGCATCCAGCGGTGGTCCCAGTAGTAGAGGAAGTCCCAGGCGACCATGGCCACCGGGAGCGACCACTTGGTCGCCCCGAGGTTCATCACCCGCCGCTTGAACACGAACCGGTTCAGTGCCCCGACCGCCCCGGCCGCTGCCAGGTTCACCGCGATGTTGCCGCCGAGCATGGCGAGACTGGCCATGGTGTCGCGCCGTTCGTAGCCGACCGGGACGAGCGGGTCGGCCGGCAACGACGGATCGGACAGTTCCTCGGGGGTCGCGTCGTCGAGGTCGCCCTCCTCGCGCAGCTCCCGCGTCGCCAGCACCCGTGATTCCCACACCATCGTGGAGACGAACATGGGCACCGACAGCAGGTCGACGGTGTCGATCGGGAGCGACTTCAACGCTTTCACGCCGCACCCAGTATGCGCGCGGGTGCAGGAATCAGTGTGCTCATCAGGACCTGTTGCGTCGGGTGAGATGTGGGCCGCAGTACTGCTCGCCCTTCTGAGGGGCGTTACCGCACGGAGCGCCCTTCTTGGTCGTCGCTCGGCACTTACCTGATGCGGGCGCACTGACATGGGTGTCCACCGGGGCCGCGGCACCGGGATCGTGCCGCGAGAGGAACGCTGTCGCCGGATAGCGGCAGGCGGCGTGGTGGTAGGTGGACTTCTTCTCCACGACGAGGGAGGCGATCGGGTCCCCCACGGCGAACCGCTTTCCGCACGTCGCGCAGGTGCCGCCGTAGCGGGCGGCGAAGGTCGGCTCCTCCCCGACGGCCCCGAAGTCGTCGTCGCCACCACCCCTGCGGTCCCGGTTCATCCGTGCCATCACCCCAGTCTTGCCCCATCCGGCAGGTCCGCAGGAGAACCACGGCTCCTCTCCCGTTTGGCGCTCAGGCGTCGGAGGCGAACGGATCGCTCATCGCATCGGTGCAGGCGTCCGGGTTGGCGGCACGCCACTCCTCGACCTCGACGACCGGGCTGAGCTGCTCACCGTCACGCCACGCGTCGAGGTAGCGGGCGGGTTCCACGGCACCCCGGCGGACCGCCCATTCCATCTCCGGACATGGAGGTGAGACACCGAAGTGGACATGGCAGGCCGAGGTCCGTCCGGTGAGCCCGATCGTGCCGAGGGACTGTCCCGCGACGACGGGCGACCCCGGCGTGACACCCTCGTCGACCAGGTCGAGATGCGACAGGTAGTAGCGCACTCCGTCGTTGCCGACGATCGTGACCGAGCGGCCGCCACGCGTCGCCGGATTGTCGACGCCCGGGTCCCAACTGTCGACGCGCCGCACCTCCGTGATGACGCCGTCCACCGGCGAGACCACCCCACTTCCGCATGAGGCGAACAGGTCGGTCGCCGGGTAACCGGAGTGTCCGGGGCCCCAACCCCCTCTTCCAGGGTCGGACAGGGGGACGACATACCGGCTCCTCCGCGGAGGATTCGTCGTGCTCGTGGTGCTGGTCGTCGTGGACGGCGGCTGCGTGGTCGTGGTGGTCGGGACCCCCGACGTGGTCTCGGCCTCGATCAACGTGGTGCTGATCGCGATCGTCGTCGTCGTGGTCGCGTCGACCGGCGAACCCGAGGCCGGTCCCGCCTCGTCGTCTGCCGCGCATGCTGTGCCCGTCAACACCACAGCTCCGAGTACGGCACCGCGCGACCACAGCGAACGGCCACCTCCGCCTCCTTGGCGCCCGATCGAGGGCATGCCGGAACGGTAGCTCCGGGCGGCCAGCGGGCTCATGCGCGTCGGTGCGCCGGCAGTTCGAGATGCCTCACCGTTTGGTGACGTAGACGGTGCATGCCGACTCGCCACCCGTGTAGAAGTTCGGGAAGCTGACGACATGGGCCGTCGCCGTGGAGAACACCTGCTCCAACAGGCCGACGAAGTTGGTGTCGGGCGGGTCGTCCGACCACAGGGCGAACACCCCGTCGGGCACCAGCTGGGCCCGGACACGCGCCAGGCCGTCGGGCCGGTAGAAGTCGGCGTGACGCGAGTTCAGATGGTGACTCGGTGTGTGGTCGATGTCGACGAGGATCGCATCGAAGCACTTCGGCCCGTCGACACCGTCCTCGAGTCCTTCGGCGGCGAGCGCGAAGAAGTCGGCCTCGATGACGCTGCAGCGCTCGTCCGAGGTGAGTTCCGCGCCGAGCGGGACGAGCCCGTCTCGATGCCAGCCGATCACCTGGGGCAGGGTCTCGATCACCTGCAGGCGGGACACCCTGGCGTCGTCGAGCACGGCCTTGGCCGTGTGGCCCAACCCGAGGCCGCCCACCACCACGTCGAGACCGCCCCCCGAACACGCCGCGAGACCCAGATGGGCGAGCGCTTCCTCCGTCGCCGTGAACAGGCTCGACATCAGGAACTCGTCGCCCAGCTTCACCTCGTAGACGTCCACCAGCAGTGTGGGCTCGAGCCGACGCCGGAGGCTGATCTCCCCCATCGGCGTGGACTGATGGTCGATCTCCTCGAACGCCCTGCTCATCGCCACACCCTCCCACGTTCCGACAACGCGACCGCAGTGCTCAGGACGTTGTCCCCTTTGCGGTGCTGACGCGCAGACGGATGCTGGAGGCGACGCCGATTGCAGGGGCCGGGTGCATGCGCACACCTACTCATCGTGTGTCGGATGGCTGGTTCGTGCTCGCCGAGACCCTGGCCGAGGTGCCGGCGAAGAAGGCGTCCCAGCCGGACGCGAAGCGAAAGGAGTGAGTCGAGATGGCAAACATGCATCCCGTCGTTCTGGTTCATGGCCTCTTCGGGTGGGGGCCCGGCGAGGTGGCCGACTTCCCGTACTGGGGTCTCGGAAGGTCGGTCAAGAGCGTGCTCCCACGCCGCGAAGCAAGCGTGGGCGCGATCAGCAGCCTGCACGACCGGGCCTGCGAACTGGCCTTCCAGATCCGGGGCGGCCAGGTCGACTACGGAGACCACCACGCCACCGACGCCGGGCATGCCCGATACGGACGCACGTTCACAACCGATGAAGCGCTGCACCCGGCCTGGTCGGCAGCGCAACCGGTTCACCTGGTCGGGCACAGCATGGGTGCACCGACGATCGTGAGGCTGCAGCAGCTGTTGGACGACGACTTCTTCGGCTGGGGCTCGACACATCAGTGGGTCGCCTCGATCAGCTCCATCTCCGGCGCCCTCAACGGCAGCACGGCGACGTACTTCTTCGGCTGCAACGAGAGCACCGGCCTGCTCGACGAGGACACGCTGGGTGACTTCCTGGCCGACCTCGTGGAGGCGACGCTGCGGGCCACGGGCGGGTTGTTCGACCGCGTGTACGACTTCGACCTCGACCATTGGGGGATCACGGCTGACCCCGACCAACCGATGGGCGCCTATCTCGACCAGGTCGCGGCATCGCCGATGTTCCGCGGCCGGGACAACGCCGCCTACGACCTCACGCTCCAGGGCGCACTCGCACACAACGCCGAGAGCCGCTCTCATCCCAACACTCACTACTTCTCGTACGTGACGGGCCAGACGTTCGGCGGATACTTCACCGGGAAGCACTACCCACAGCCCGACATGAACCCGTTCATGATCCCGTCGTCGCTCTACGTCGGCCGCAAGAGGTTCGACCAGCCCTTCTACCCGGGCTTCGAATCCTCGGACTGGTGGGAGAACGACGGAATCGTGTCCAGCTACTCGCAGCTCTACCCGCGCATCGCCGGCCAGCATCAGTTGGGCGGCGAGATCGGCGACCGGACCACGTTCGAGCCGGGTTGCTGGTACTACGAGCACGTCGACGACATGGACCACATCGACATCGTCGCCCTCCCCGAACTCGACCAGATCGGCCGCCAGAAGACCTTCTACCAAGACCTGTTCGACCGCTTGGCCTCGCTGTGACACACCGGGAGGAGCCTCTCGGCACGAGGTCGGCCGCTCAGTCGATGATCACGGCGGCGATGTCGGTCTGGGAGAAGTCGTCGCCCTTGTAGAGCAGCGGGATTCCGGCGAGGTGTGCGACGGCGTAGGAGAAGCAGTCGCCGAAGTTGAGTGCAGCGGTGTGCCGTCCCTTGCCGAATCGCCGCCATCCGGTGACAGCAGCGCGAGCGATGTCGATGTCGACCGGCACGACCGTGTCGATCGTCGCGTCGACGAGAAGTTCGAGGTCGCGAGATGCGTCGGGGCCCTGCCTCGACTCCACCACCATCGTCGCCTCGACGAACGAGACCGTGGACAGCCGACACGTGTGGTGCTCGAGTCGAGCGAGATAGCGCTCAGCGTCGGGTTCCCCCAGAACGATCGTCACGAGCGCGGAGGTGTCGACCGCGATCACGTCGGCAGTCCGTCGTCGCCGTACCCGAGGATCTCGTCGTCAGAACGATCGTCGAGTGTCCGGCGGGCTCGACCGCGCTGGATGATGCCGGACAGATCCGGACCCGATGCTGCGGCCTGGCGGCGTCGCAGAAGAGCCACCCGCTCCTCGATCGCGTCGCGCACGGCCACGGTGATCGGCTGCCCGGTGAGCGCAGCGAGTTCGCGCGCCAACCGGTCGGTCGTGGGGTCCTTGATGTTGATCGCCACGTAGGAAGAATACCATCTCGCATTCTTCCTTTGGGTCTTCCACGGCCGGTCAGTCGTCGGATCGGGGGCGGCGGCGCTGGGACTTGATCTCGGAGCGGTGCTTCTTCGCGCCGAGCCGGCGTTCCTTCGATCCCTTCGTGGGCCGGGTGGCGGTGCGGCGGCGCTGTACGTGCAGCGCGGCGCGGAGCCGGTCGGCCAGGCGCTGCTCGGCGAGAGCCAGGTTCCGTGTGCGGCTCCGTTCGTCGCCGGCCGACACGCGCACCTCCGTTCCCAGGCGGTCGACCACGCGTCGCCGCTGTGCCTCGGAGAACGCAGTGGACGACTCCACGTCGAAGCGGAGCTCCACCTTCGTGTGCGAACGGTTCGCGTGCTGGCCACCCGGACCACCCGAGGTGGTCGTGGTCACTTCGAGTTCTCGGCGCGGGATCCGCACCGAGCCGGTGACGTGGATCGAGTCGTCGGGCACTCCCCCGATCGTGTCACTTCTGCCTCTGCGGTGTGGGGCCGGATTCGTCGAGCGCGAGCTGTGACACAGGCGACAGGGGTGAACGGCCGCGAACCCCGTGGCGTCGCGCGTTCTGCCCTCGGAGAGTCTGGGGTGTGCCGATCCCAGGAGTGTCGCGGGTGTCCATCGTTGCCGAACAAGCCAGTCCGACGCGCCGCGAGCGAGTGCTCGCGGAGTGGACGGCGTCCCCGATGAGCGACATCCCTCGCCCCGAGACGACCGTGATGCTGGTCACCGTTGCAGTCGTTGTGTTCACCCACAACCTCGTCTACGGCGTCGCGGCAGGTGTCGTCCTCTCGACGCTCTTCTTCGCCCGCCACGTCTCGCACCTGGCCCGGGTGACCTCGGTGGTCGACCCCGACAAGGTCGAGCGGCTGTACGCCGTGAGCGGCGAGCTGTCCTTCGCGTCGACCAACGACCTCGTGCACCAGTTCGACGTGGACGCGGTGCAGGTCGGCCGGGTGGAGATCGACCTCAGCGAGGCGCGGGTCTGGGACACGTCGGCGGTCGCCGCCCTCGACGCCGTGGTCGCCAAGTTCGAAGAACGCGGCATCCATGCCGAACTCGTCGGGCTCAACGAACATGCCGCAGAACTGCACGGCTCGAACAGCGGCAAGCTCCGCCACCACTGATCGGGGCCCGGGGTCTACAGCAGGTTGCCGTACCGATGCATGGTCCGGCTGATCGCCTGCTCGCGGAGGTACGGGAGCAGCTCGATCCGGCCGCTCGATGTGACGGGGTCGTCGGCGAGGTGGATACCGAGCTCGTCAGCGACCTGGTGGAGTTCAGGCGGACATTCGCCGACCACGCGGATCCGGTCCGGACGAACCTGCCGGACACGGCCGACGACGTGTTCCACCGACTCCTCGCCGTCGTTCACGACCGTCACGTCGCAGCCGCAACGTCTCGCCGCCGCGACGACGCGGCGACCGGCGACCTCCCGCCCCGCCGCCACCACGATCACCACCCGCCCGACCGGCCGGTACCGGAATCGATTCGACTCGCTTCTCAGGCCCGTCGGGTCGTGCTCCCGGCCGAACTCCTCTGCCCACCATGCCTCGTCACCGGCAGTCGCGCGTGACAGCCACCGCTCGTCCTCGACCTCGCCGTCGGGTGGCCGCCAAGTTCCGAGCTGGGCGACGTAGTTCGGGCCGCCCGCCTTCGCGCCGGGACCGATGGTCGAGCGCTTCCAGCCGCCGAACGGCTGGCGTTGCACGATCGCGCCGGTCGTCACCCGGTTGACGTAGGCGTTGCCCACCTCGACCCGGTCCAACCACACATCGACCTCGCGTTCGTCGAGGGAGTGGATGCCGCCGGTGAGGCCGAAGTCGGTCCCGTTCTGGATGTCGATCGCCTCGTCGAGATCGCGGGCGCGCACGAGGCCGAGCACCGGCCCGAAGCACTCGGTCCGGTGGAACCAGGAGCCCGGTTGCACGTTCTCCCGTACCCCCGGCGTCCAGAGCCCCGGCTCGAGTTCGTGGGGCTCCACGAGCCACCGCTCCCCCGACTCGAGTTCGGTCAACGCGCGGAGCAGCTTCCCGGTGGGCGGGGCGATCGTGGGGCCCATCGTGGTCGAGAGGTCGTCGGCTGCACCGACCTCCAAGCTGGTCACGGCGTCGACGAGTTGGCGCCGGAACCGTTCCGAGTCGTACGCGTCGGCCACGAGGATCGCCAGGCTGGCCGCCGAGCACTTCTGTCCGGAATGGCCGAACGCCGACGACGCAAGATCCGCCACGGCGAGATCGAGGTCGGCGTTGGGGGTGACGATCAGGCTGTTCTTGCCCGAGGTCTCGGCGAAGATCCGGAGACCCGGCTTCCAGGAACGGAACATCTCGGCCGTCTCGTAGGCGCCGGTCAGGATCACGGCATCGACATCGGGATGGGAGACGAGGTGCCGGCCGACCGCGTTGTCCGGCACCCGCAGGTACTGCAGTGCATCACGGGGGACACCTGCCGCCCAGCAGCACTCGGCGATGATCTCGGCACATCGAGGTGTCTCCGGCGCCGGCTTCAAGATGGCGGCATTGCCCGCAGCCAGCGCGGCGAGTGCTCCGCCCGCCGGAATCGCAACCGGGAAGTTCCAGGGTGGGGCGACCAGCACGACGCCCAACGGTTCGAACGCCGCCCCCTCGACATCGTCGAGATCCACCGCCCTGTCGGCGTAGTAGCGGGCGAAGTCGATCGCCTCCGACACCTCGGGGTCGGCCTGGGCGACGGTCTTGCGACCCTCGTGCACCATCGTCGCGATCAGACCACCTCGGCGCCGCTCCAACTCGTTCGCCACGGCGTGCAGCACCGCCCTGCGACCGGTCGCCCCCAGCCGCGACCAGTCCACGTGCCCGGTCTTCGCCCGCGTGACGGTCTCGTCGACACCGTCGGTGGTGTCCACCACCGGCGCGAGCGGTGCGGTCGCGACGCTCCGGAGAGCCGCCGCGACCCAATCACGATTCGCCGGGAGTGCCGGGTCGGTGTCGGCGGCATTGACGAATCGCCCGTCCGGCAGGACCTCCTCCGGAACACCGCGATCCTGTGTCCGGTTCGGTGCCGAGCGCACGTGCCAGCGGTCGCGGACCGCCGTGCGGAACCGTTCGGCCTCGCGCCGGGCCGCCGGTGAACCGGGTGTCAGGGAAAAGAGGTGGTGGATGAAGTTCTCGTCGGAGGCGTTCTCCTCCAGCCTTCGGAAGAGGTAGCTGATCGCCACGTCGAACTGCTCTGCGGCCACGACCGGGGTGTAGAGCAGCATCCCGCTCTGCTCGTCACCGAGCATCCGGGCGAATCCCGGCGCCATCCCCTCCAGCATCTCGAACTCGACCCGGTCGGCGACGCCCCGGCCCTCGGCGAGAAGCGCGGCGAAGGCGAGGTCGTAGAGGTTGTGGCTGGCGACCCCCACCCGCATCGAGCCGAGCCGCTCCGGCGAGAGCAGCCAGTCCAGACACCGCTTGAAGTTGGCGTCGGTCTCTGCCTTCGATCCGTACGGCGCCTGGCTCCAGCCGTGGATCTCGGCCTCGACCCGCTCCATCGCGAGGTTGGCGCCCTTCACCAGCCGCACCTTCACGGTTCCCCCCGGCTTCCCCTCGACGATGCGCATGCCCCGCTCGTCGGCCCACCGGGCCAGATTCTTCAGAGCATCGAAGGAGTCGGGCAGGTACGCCTGCAGCACGATCCCGGCATCGAGGGAGTGGAACTCCGGCTCGTCGAGCACCGCCGTGAACGCCCGGGTCGTCAGCTCGAGGTCGTGGTACTCCTCCATGTCCAGGTTCACGAAGGTCGGAGGGGAGGTGGCCCGGGCCCGTCGGAACAGAGGGCGCAGCGCCTCGGTGACGCGATCCACGCAGCCGTCGAAGTCCCAATAGTTGAGCTGCGCCACGACGGCAGAGAGCTTCACCGACACGTAGTCGACCTCGGGGCGCCCGATGACCCGGAGCAGCTCGGCATGTCGGCGTGCCGCCTCGCCCTCGCCGAGTACCGCTTCACCGAGCAGGTTCACGTTGAGCCGGAATCCGGCGGCGCGGCGACCGCTCAGGTGTGCCTGCAGCGCACTGTCCTCGGCGTCGACGATCAGGTGGCCGACCAGGGAGCGCATGCGTCGTCGCGCCAGTGGCATCACCAGCCGCGGCAGGACGCGGCCGACCTGCGCACCCGCGCGGAGCAGCACCCGGTCGACCGTGCCGAGGAAGTCGGGCAACTGCTCGCCCTGCACGAGCGACAGGAGCTGCTCGGCCGCGACCCGATCGTCCTCCGGGCGCACCACCCGGTCGACGAAGCCCATCGCGAAGCTCACCCCGACGGGGTCGGCGACGACACCGGCAAGGCGCGCGGTGGTCCGCCGCTCGCTCGCGGTCTCCCGGCCGACCGCCGCCGCCAGCCACTCGTCGACGAGCGCGACCGCCTCGTCCGCAACCGCCGACAGGTCGTCCACCGCAGGTTCGCTCCCGGTCATGCTCTCCGGCTCCTCGTGATCCACCGACATCATCTCATCGCCGGCGCACCCGGCCGGTCTCGCGCGCCGACCGCGGCCGGGTCAGGCGCGGGGCCGGCAGCGCACGACGGGGATCGTGCGCTCGGTGCGCTTCTGATATCCGGCGTAGCCGGAGTAGGTGCCCACGATGCGCTCCCACAGTTCGGCCCGCTCGTCGCCGGACACCGTCTCGGCGGTCATCGGCAGGGTCTTCCCGCCGACGATCAGCTCCACGTCGGGGTTGGCCACGATGTTGCGATACCACTCTGGGTCACGGTCGTCGCCGCCCTTCGATGCGACGAGCACGTACGTGTCGTCCTCGTGCACAGGCGATGTCAGCATCGCGCTGTAGACCTTGCCGCTCTTGCGCCCCGTGTGCCGGAGCTCGACCACGGGCATCGAACCGAGTTCGGAACCGAGTCGGCCACCGCTCACCCAGAGCACTGTGCGGTGCACCATGTTCATCGCCTTGGCGGCAACGTCGGTCAACGACTCACGAGGATCCATGCTCACGAGCGTACGGGGGAAGCGGACTTGGTTCGGCCCTCAGTCCCCGAAGGAGATGCCGAGGTCGCGGGCGGCGATGATCGTGTCGCTGTCGAGCGGCACGGTGCGCATCTTGCTGATCGCCGACACGAGCGGCACATAGCTGACGTGGGGCGGCTGGAGCGCCACCATCACACCTCGGTGGCCCTCTTCGAGCCCCCTCACGGCTGCCGTGCCGAACCGAACCCCCAGCAACCGGTCGAGCGACGACGGAGTTCCGCCTCGCAGGAGATGCCCCAGCACCATCGTGCGCACCTCCTTCCCGGTGAGCGCTTCGAGTCCCGCCGCCACCTCGGCCCCGATTCCACCGAGCCGTTCGGCCTGGTCGACCGACTTGGCGATCACGGAGCGCTCGCCGTCCTTGGCCTTCGCCCCCTCGGCGACGACGACGATGGCGAACCGGGCGCCGCGCTCCTCGCGTTGTTTGATCGCGTCGGCGACCTTCTCGATCTCGTAGGGCACCTCCGGAATCAGGATCGCGTGTGCTCCCGCCGCCACACCCGAGTTGAGGGCGATCCATCCGGCGTATCGGCCCATCACCTCGACCACGAAGACGCGGCTGTGCGAGGTGGCGGTGGTGAACAGGCGATCGATCCCCTCCGTCGCCACGTCGACAGCGGTGTCGAAACCGAATGTCGCGTCGGTCATCGCAAGGTCGTTGTCGATCGTCTTCGGCACCCCCACGACCCTCAACCCGGCGTCGGAGAGCTTGCGCCCGATCGTCAACGACCCGTCCCCGCCGACGGTGATCAATGCATCGATCCCGGCCCGCTCGAACAGCCCGACGAGTTCCGCAGTTCGATCGACGTAGGTCCAGGAGCCATCGTCGTGCTGCAGCGGGAAGTTGGTGGGATCGCCCCGGTTGGTGCTCCCGAGCACCGTGCCCCCGAGGTGTCCGATCCCGCGCACGTACTCCCGCGTGAGAGCCACGGTGCCACCGCCCTCCGGATAGTCCTCCGGGAACATCAACCCGTTGAACCCGTCGCGGATGCCGACCACCTCCCAGCCGCGCCGGACCGCCGCCAGCGTGGCCGCCCGGATCACCGAATTGAGCCCAGGGGCGTCCCCGCCCCCGGTCGAGATCGCGATTCGCATCCAGCCTTCCTACCAGCCCTGGACGCGGCAGTCCGCGAGATTGTCGCCGGGGTGCACAGGGCCGAGCCCGTGAATAGGGTGGCGGCCTCATGTCGGCGCTCAGCGGCTCCCGGGGGACACGGTCGCCCGGCCCGGCGCGCCCGGCGGTCATCGCACTGCTCCTGATGCTCGGCCTCGGGCTGGCCGCCGAGACCGCCCGAGCGGATCAGCCGGTGTCGTTCGACGGGCCGGAGGGCGCGGCGAAGATCTCGCTCATCGGCGACTCCACGCTGACCGGGGTGCGCTGGTACGACGACTTCGGCGACCTCCGGCAGTACGACTTCCTGTTGAACGCGGAATCGTGTCGCCGCACGATCGGGCAGTCCTGCATCAGCCGCGAGGGCTACCGCTCCGAGACGGTGCTCGCCGCCATGAACACCCACTTCGGCGACCTCGGGGAGGTGCTCGTCGTGATGTCGGGGTACAACGACCCCGACTGGACGATCGACGACTCCATCTCGCTCGTGACCGAGGAGGCCCGCAGCCAGGGAGTCGGGAACGTGGTGTGGCTGACCCTGCGGACGACCGACGACGTCGACTACTCCGATCCGCAGGAGGGCTCGAGCACGAACACGTTCCGCCTCTACAACGAGGCGCTCGCCGACGCGGCTGCCGCGTCGGGCGGCTTCCTCCAGGTCGCCGACTGGGCCGGCTACTCGGTCGGTTCATCCGGGTGGTTCGAGGCCGACGGGGTCCACCTCACGCCGTCGGGTGTCGACGCGCTCACGTCCTATCTCGCGGACGTCGTCGGACGGGTGCTCTCAGGTGAGAACGTCAGTCCCGGGTCGGCCGCGTGGACGGTGCTCGTTCCCGGCGCCGAGGGTCAGATCGTGGAGGATCTGCAGACGGCGCTTCTCGATGCCGGCATCGAGGTGCCCGGCGGGGCCGACGGGGTCTACGGCAACAGCACGATGGCCGCCGTCGCTGCCTACCAGGAGCAGTCGGGCGACCTGCAGGTCACCGGGACCGTCGACGACGCCACGGCCCGGGCGCTGGGGGTGCATCCCGAGTCGGCCGGCGAACTCGACACCACGGTCGACGAACCGGTCGCGGGCGCTGCTGCTCCGGACAGTGCCGTGTCCTCCGAGGCCGAGCTCGTGACGACGCCGAGCACCACCACCTGGTGGCCCATCGCGCTCGTCGCCGTGTTCGCCCTGATCGTTGCCGCGGTGGCCGGCCGCCGCCGCCATGTCGTCGTTCGACGCCGCGAGCGTCAGCGCGCACGTGTCCATCCGGCCACCTCACCGCACCGCAGTGTCGCCGACCTCCGGCGCTCGGGAGAGCTCCCCGCAGTCGGTGCCGTCGGGCGCGTGGAGCCCGCTTCGATGTTCGACCAGGAGCACGACGTGGACGACGTCGTCCACGCGCCGGACTGACCCCGGTCAGATCGGCGTGACCACGGCCGTCAGGTAGTGGACGCCGACGTCGGCCATGCCCTCGACGTTGCCGGGGAGGTACGGCTGAGGGGCGGTGACCTCGGCCGACCACACGCCCTCCTCGGTCAGGATGTCGATCACGTCGGCACATCGTCGTTCGCCCCACAGGTCCTCGCGCTGGGTCACGACGACGAGGCCTCCGGGCCGAACGACGCGGGCGAACTCCCGCCAGGCGGCCTCCACCTCGGGCACGTAGGTCATCACACCGACGCAGAGGAGCGCGTCGAACCGGTCGTCGGCGAACTCCAGTGGCTTCTGCAGGTCGGCCGGGAAGACCGAGGCATACGCCCCGGTCGTGCGGGCGATCTCCAATGAGGCCTCCGACACGTCGATGCCGACGATCTCGGCACGCACACCTGCCGCGCGTAGTGCCGTGCCGACGAGCCCCGTCCCGCATCCGGCGTCGAGAATCGACACCGCAGTGGGAGCACGTTCGGCAACGATCCGCGCCACGACGTCGGGCGCCTCGTACGACCATGCAGTGATGTCGGCGTCGTAATCTGCCGCCCACTCGTCGTAGCGGCTGGCGATCGCGTCGGCGTCGGTCCCACCCGCATACAGCCAACTCGTGGAGCTCTCCTCGTCGGACATGTCACCACCGTGCCATGTCCGTCCCTCCAGATGTGAGTCGCGAACAGACCCGACGCGATCCCCGAAGAGGCCGACAACCGCCCGTACGCCGTCAACTGAGGACGACTACCCGAGGCGATCGAGGACATTCCGCGTGATCTGCTCGACCTGTGGGTCACGTTCGGCGAGGCCCCACACCCAGTCGGTGCAGCCGGAGGTGACGACGGTGCCACCGCCGGGCGACGTGTAGGTTCCGAGGACGGCGTGTCCGTGGGCAATCGTGTCGACCGACTCCTCCGAGCGGTCGTCGAAGACACGGGAGGCGATGAACTCGATCTCGGACGGCTCGTCGGGGGCGGGCGGGCGCGCCGCGGTCTCGCGGGTGAAGTGGGCGGCCGGTGCGGTTCCGAGGATCTCGAAATCGGCAGGGGTGCCGTCGCTGCCGGTCGGATACGGGAGTCCGTCGCGCACGGTGAAGTCACAGCCGTCGCACTCGTAGCCGACGATCACGGCGTCGGCGCCGAGCAGGTCGCCGTAGTCGAGGCCGGTCCCCTCGAACACCCAGTGGTTCGGTCGGTGCACGGTGTAGCCACCCGACCCGTTGGGAACACGCTTGCCGATGCGGTGATAGCCGCCGCGGGTGAAGCTCACCCCGGTCATCTGGTTCTCGGGTCGCTCGACGAGGTGGTCGGACCAGATCGAGGTCAGCTCGGCCTGCCTGTCCGTGCCGTACACCGGGTCCTTCTTGAGTTGGCCCTTGTAGCCGACCATCGTCGTCGCCTGGCCCGACTCGGTGACCTCCTCCATCCGCACCTGCCAGAACGCCGTGTTGCCGGAGAAGAACACGGCGTTCCCGCCGCGCGCCACGAAGCCCTCGACGGCGTCACGCATCGGCCCCGACCAGTACTCGTCGTGGCCGATCGAGAGGTAGGCCGAGTAGGGCGACCCGGGCCCGAGCAGTTCGGGGTGTTCTTCGAGGTCGGCGTTGGTGACCACGTCGACGTCGTAGCCCTCCCGCTCGACCCACCGGGCGAAGGGCAGTTCCCAGTTCGGCCAGCCGGCCGACCCTCCCCAGGGCGAAAGATGGTTCAGGCGGAGGTACCCCACGTGGGCGGCCATCTGCAGGTCGGGCGGGTGCATCACGGTGACCCGCTGTCCCGCCCCCTCGGGCTTGCGGAGGTAGCCGGGGGCCATCGGCCGCTGGAGCGCCGCCTGGGTCGCCCCCGTGTAGAGGTTGCGCCCGCCGAAGTCGTTGTAGGCGTGCCACGTGTTGGTGCCGAGCGCCCACAGCATGGTGGCCGTCGTGCTCGACGGGTCGGGCCGCACCACGAAGAACGCCCGATCCTGGCGCTTCTTCCCGTCGACCTCGATCGTCAGCAACACCTCGTAGTAGCCCGACCGCCACTCCGGATCGACGAGCACGTCGGCGGCGACCGGCCAGCCACATCCGTTGGCGTACGCGTCGCCCGGCGTCGGGTGATCTCCGGCCGCCACACCTTCCTCGCGGTGGACGACCTCGCGTTCCGCGCCGACCCGCGCCACTTCGATCGTGACCGGCCGCCCTCCCGCCGACGACAGGTGCAGCGCAACCCGCTCCCCCGGCCCCGCCGACTGCGGCCAGCAGTACCCCGTCACCGTCTCGAACGCCATCCGGCGACCCTACGACGCGGCGATCGGACGCGCAGCAGCCCCCACCGGATCAGCTGTCGTCGTCACTCTCGCCGTTGACCTCGGCGGTGGCCCGCTCGACCTTCTCGGCCAGCTTCTCGGCGGCCTCTTCCTCGGTCAGCTCGCCGGCCTCGACCTTGTCGGCCACGCGCTCGGAGTAGTGGTCGACCATCGCGTCGACGACGGCCTGCGGGTCGACACCGTTGCTGGTGGCGACGTCGGCGATCGACTGGCCGGACTCGACGGCAGCTGCGAGCTCGTCGACGTCCATGCCGATGGTCTCCGCCGCCGTCGAGAGCGACCCGCCGCCACAGCGACCGCCGTGACCCTCGCCGTCGACCAGTCCGGCCGGTCCGCCACGCCGGCCTTCGCCGTCGTCGGCGGGCTCCGCGGCTGGCTCGGCGGGGACCTCGACGGGTGTGTCGTCGTCGGACGAGCCGTCGTCCTGGGCGAGAGCTGCGCTTCCGACGGCAAGGGCACCGATCCCGATGCCGGCCGCGGCGAAGGCGGTGGTGAGTGTCGTGTTCATTCTGGGTCTCCTCGTTGTCTGTCGGGGTGGAACGAGAACCACGATGCGGGCGCAACGTGAGAGGCCGTGCAGGACAGTGGCAGGGTTTCGACAAGATCCCGGTCACTCGCACGGGAGTCGGGATCCCCGCATCGATTTAATTCCGACAGAAATCTGCTAAAACCGGGAACAGACCGACTGCGGTGGGTGGTTCCACCTTCTGACCCACGCGGGGAAACCGCGCCAACGGAAGTACGGAGAACCAACGATGCGCTCCCCCCGCGTCAACACGACACGGCGTTCGATCATCACCTCGATCGCGACATTCGCCACCGAGAAGTGGCGCGTCACGCTCGCCCTCTTCGTGGTGATCGTGGCCGGTGGACTCTGGGCCTTCACCTCTGCGCTCGACCGGGAGGGCTTCCCACCCATCGAGACCCCCGTCTCGGTGGTGGGAGGCACGTGGTTCGTCGACGACGCCGAGCGGGTGGACACCGAGGTGGCCCAGCCGCTGGCGGATGCGTTCGCAGAGGTCGACGGCGTCACCTCGGTGGAGACCCAGGCCCTCCCCAGCTCCTTCGCCGTCGTGGTCGAGTTCGAGTCCGGCATCGGCTCCGACGCCGGCACCGCCGCGCTCCTGGCCGTCGACGCCCCAGTCCCCCCGGGCGTCGACGTCCAGTACAACCCCGTCAACGCGGCCAAGCTGGTCGGGCAGTACGACACCCTCGTCTCGATCATCGGTCCGGCCGGCGCCACGCCGCAGGACTTCGACCGTCAGGCCGAGCTACTCGCCGCCTCCCTGGAGGCCGACAGCGCGATCGAGACCGCCGAGGTGCGCGAGCTGGTCACCGAATCGGTCGACCCGGCCACCGGCAGCGACACTGACCGGGTCACCCGCTTCACCCGTGTGGCCACCGGCCCTGACGGGTATCAGGACGCCGTGGCGATCGGAATCGTTCGAGCGGATGGCAGTGACCTCGACGTCCTCGAGTTCGCCGACCGTCTCGACGAGCTGCTGTCCGCCGACGCCGGCCTCGACGACGGGTACGCGGCCTTCGTCACCGCCGACTTCGCGTCCGGTGTTCGCTCCCAGCTCTCCTCCCTCACCGGCAACCTCATCACCGGCTTGCTCGCCGTCGCCTTCGTGTCCCTCCTCCTCATCGGGTGGCGGGCGGCCGTCCTCACGGCAGGCTTCATGGCACTCGTCCTGGTCGGCGCACTCGCCGGGCTGTGGGCGATCGGCTACTCGCTGAACACCATCACCCTGTTCGGCCTGATCCTCACCCTCGGGCTGATCGTCGACGACGCCGTCGTGATCACCGAGTCGATCGACGCCAACCGCGACGAGAGCAATGAACCGGTGGGGGTGATCCGTGCCGCGATCGACCGGGTCGGATCGGCCTCGTTCGCCGGAACCCTGACCACCGTCGTCGTGTTCTCCCCCATGCTCTTCGTCGGTGGGATCCTGGGCGAGTTCATCCGCCCGATCCCGACCACGGTCATCGTCACACTGCTCTTGTCGTTCGCCTTCTCGATCGTGTTCATCCCGGCAGTCGCTCGTCGCTTCCTGGTGGCGGCACGACCGGCACGGAACCCGGTCGTGCGCATGGAGCGTCGGGCAGCTCACGCCGCCGGACGCCTCGCTGCCTACCCCTCCGGGAACGGAGTGAAGGGCTGGGCGGTCGGGACCGGGCTGGTGGCGTTCGCTGTCGCCGTGGTGATGATCGCCGGCGGTCTCGCCGGAGGGCTCGGCTTCTCGGTGTTCCCTGCCGGCAAGGACGCCGTCGCGATCAACGTCAACGCCGAGTACGAGGTCGGCACGACCATCGAGGAGGCCGAGCAGATCTCCGAGGAGGTCGATGCGGTGGTGCTCGGAGTTCTCGGCGAGGATCTCGAACGTTCGCAGTACCTTCGCGGCAACGAGCGCCTCTCGGAGACCGTCGTCGACCTCACCCCGATCGGTGGTCGACCCACCGCTCCGGAGTTCGTCGAGGACATCGAGGCGGGAGTCGCCTCGATCCCTGGAGCCCGGGTCACGGTGACCCAGCAGGAGAACGGACCGCCCGTGGTGGAGTACCCGTTCGCCGTCCAGATCCAGGTCGACGACTCGACCGTCGAGGCCGGACAGCTTCTCGCGGACGACATCCGCGGCTTCCTCGTCGGCGCGGAACTCACCGTCGGTGGCGACACGGTGACCATCATCGACGCCATCGTCTCCACCGACGGGGAGATCGTCCGCGTCGACGGCGAGCGCTACATCGAGGTTCGCGCCAAGTACGACAGCGACGAGGTGACGAGCAACCTCAACGCCACCGAGGATCTCGTCGCAGCCACCTACCCTGCCGCCGATCTCGAGTCGCGGGGCCTGACGGCCGGAGCTCTCACCTTCGACTTCGGCACCGAGTCGGACAACCAGGACGACTTCGCCGCACTCGGCGTGGCCGGAGCGGTGGCGCTCGTCCTCATGCTGCTGGTGCTCACCATCCAGTTCCGCTCGTTGAGCCAGGCATTGCTGATCTTCCTCGCCATCCCGTTCAGCTTCTTCGGCGTGTTCGCCCTCCTGACGGCGACGGACAATCCGCTCAGCTTCCTCGTGACCGTCGGCTTCATCGCCCTGATCGGCGTGGCGGTGAACAACACGATCCTCCTCGTCGACGCCGCGAACCGGGCCAGGAACTCCGGTGCCACTGCGGGGGCGGCGATACGGGACGCCGTGACGCGACGATTCCGGCCACTCGTGGCGACCACGTTGACCACCGTGGTGGGCCTGCTGCCACTGTCGTTGAGCGATCCCTTCTGGGAGTCGCTCGGGTTCACGCTCATCGGCGGGCTGGTCAGCTCGACGGTTCTCGTGTTGCTGGCCTTCCCGTCCTTCTACCTGGCACTCGAGGCCGTGAGAACGCCGCTGCGCAACGCCGTCCGCCGCCGACGGAGGCGTCCGCTGCTCACGTGACGACCGCCGACCCGGGATCAGTCAGGTGGTTCCGCCGAACCAGATGTCGTCCGGATGGGGTGTGGCGCCCTGCCAGGCGCTGATCTCCGCCGAGGCGAACGGCGCGGGCGCCGATCGGCGGAGGAACTACCGTGATGCGATGGCTCGATCCGTCATCTGTGTCTCCCATCAGACCGGCGCAGGCGGGCGAGAGCTCGCCGCCGCCGTCGCCGAACACCTCGGCTACCGGTACGTCGACGAAGAGGTGGTCCAGCACGCCGCCGAGACCGAGGGGGTCACCGAGGCCGAGCTCGCCGATGCCGAGCGCCGCAAATCATTCTTCGAGCGGATCATGTACGACTTCGGGCGCTCCGGTGGCGGCGCGATGTACGGCGCCGGTGGAGTGTCCGCCGAGCTGATGGTCGACCTGGCCACGCCCGACCAGCTCCGCGAGGCGATCCGGAGGGCGATCGAGGACATCGCGAGCGAGGGCCGGGTCGTCATCGCCTCCCACGCCGCCTCCCACGCGCTGGCCGGCCCCAACGTCCTGCGCGTCTTCGTGGTCGCGCCGGAAGAGATCCGCTCTGCACGCATCGCGGAGTCAGAGGGCCTCGACCGCGATGACGCCGCCAAGACCATCGTCCGACACGACACGAACCGCGCCGACTACCTGAAGCGCTTCTACGGTGTCGCCGCGGAGACGCCCGACCAGTACGACCTGGTCGTCAACACCGGCGACATCGCCCCCGAAGCCCTCGCCCCCCTCATCGCCAACGCCACCGCCCTCTGACCGCAACCGGTGTCAGACACCTGTTGCAGCTTTGCGTTGCAGCTTTGGTCGGGTCGATCAGTGGAGGTCGATCAGTGGAGATCGAAGCGGTCGAGGTCCATGACCTTGGCCCAGGCAGCGACGAAGGCGTCGACGAAGTGGGCCTCGCCGTCGCTCGCCCCGTAGACCTCCGCGAGGGCCCGCAGCTGGGAATTGGCGCCGAAGATCAGGTCGACCGAGGTGGCGGTCCACTCGGTCTCGCCGCTGTCACGGTCGATGCCGTCGTACACGTGCTCGTCGGAGGAGACCTTCCACTCGGTGCCCATGTCGAGCAGGTTGACGAAGAAGTCGTTGCTCAGCGTGCCGACACGATCGGTGAGCACACCGGCCGAGGAACCTCCGGCGTTGGCCCCGAGCACACGTAGACCCCCGACGAGGGCGGTCATCTCGGGTGCGGTCAGCGACAGCAGGCTGGCCTTGTCGACCATCATCGCCTCGGGACGCCGCTTGTCGCCGGCCCGCTGATAGTTGCGGAACGCGTCGGCGGTCGGCTCGAGCACGGCGAACGACTCGACGTCGGTCTGCTCCTGGCCGGCGTCGGTACGGCCCGGCGAGAACGGGACGGTCACGTCGTGCCCGGCGTCGCGCGCCGCCTTCTCGATCGCAGCGGCACCGCCGAGGACGATCAGGTCGGCCAGCGAGACCGGCTTCTCGAAGTCGGACTGGATGCCCTCGAGAGCGGAGACCACTTCGCCGCTCCCCACGTTGACCTCCCAGTCCTTCTGCGGGGCGAGGCGGATGCGGGCGCCGTTGGCGCCGCCGCGCATGTCGCTGTCGCGGAAGGTGGAGGCCGAGGCCCACGCGGTCGAGACCAGCTGCGACACCGACAGACCGGAGTCGAGGATCCTCGCCTTGAGCGCAGCCACGTCGGCGTCGTCGACCAATTCGTGGTCGACCGCCGGCACCGGGTCCTGCCAGATGAGTTCCTCGTCGGGAACCTCCGGGCCGAGGTAGCGCGACACGGGACCCATGTCGCGGTGGGTCAGCTTGAACCAGGCGCGGGCGAACGCGTCGGCGAACTGATCGGGGTTCTCGAGGAAGCGGCGGGAGATCTTCTCGTATGCCGGGTCCATGCGCAGCGCCAGGTCGGTGGTGAGCATGATCGGCGCGTGGCGCTTCTCGGGGTCGTGGGCGTCGGGCACCATCTCCGCCGCGGCTGGATCAGTCGGGATCCACTGCCATGCACCGGCCGGGCTCTTCGTCAGATCCCAGTCATAGGCGAACAGCGTCTCGAAGTAGCTGTTGTCCCATGCGATCGGTGTGGGGGTCCAGGCACCCTCGAGGCCACTGGTGATGGTGTCGCCACCCTTTCCGGAGCCGAAAGTGTTCTTCCAGCCGAGTCCTTGCTGCTCGACGGGAGCCCCCTCCGGTTCCGGGCCGACGTACTCGTCGGCATCGGCCGCACCGTGGGTCTTGCCGAAGCTGTGGCCACCGGCGATGAGGGCGACGGTCTCCTCGTCGTTCATCGCCATGCGGGCGAAGGTCTCGCGAATGTCGACCGCCGCCTTGAGCGCGCTCGGTTCGCCGTTGGGGCCTTCAGGGTTCACGTAGATGAGGCCCATCTGCACCGCACCGAGCGGGTCGGCCAGATCGCGGACGCCGGTGTAGCGCTCGTCGCCGAGCCACTCGTCTTCGGGCCCCCAGTAGATGTCCTCCTCGGGTTCCCACACGTCGGCCCGGCCGCCACCGAAGCCGAACGTCTCGAAACCCATCGACTCGAGGGCGACGTTGCCGGCCAGGATCATCAGGTCGGCCCACGAGAGCTTGCGCCCGTACTTCGCCTTGACCGGCCACAGCAGACGGCGCGCCTTGTCGAGGCTGGCGTTGTCGGGCCAACTGCCGAGCGGGGCGAACCGCTGTGTACCGGTACCCCCACCGCCGCGACCGTCGTGGGTGCGGTAGGTCCCGGCGCTGTGCCACGCCATCCGGATCATGAACGGGCCGTAGTGGCCGTAGTCGGCCGGCCACCAGTCCTGCGAGTCGGTCATCGCTGCGTCGATGTCGGCCTTCACCGCGGCGAGGTCGAGGCTGTTGA
Source organism: uncultured Ilumatobacteraceae bacterium (assembly GCA_965601935.1). Classification (GTDB taxonomy): domain Bacteria; phylum Actinomycetota; class Acidimicrobiia; order Acidimicrobiales; family Ilumatobacteraceae; genus CBFCWZ01. The sequence goes on along the minus strand of CBFCWZ010000012.1, from coordinate 732 downwards.
ACTCGGCGGCGTAGTCGAAGTCGTCACCCATCGGGTCGATCTGGGGCGAGTTCTTGGCCAGCGGGCGCAGGTTGAGCATCTCGGGCCACCAGTGCTGGTTGGCCATCGACCCGGTTGCCGTGTTCGGGTCGTGGAGGACGGGACAGCGTGCTGCGGGGGTGGATTCGTCGGACATCGGTGCTCCTTGTTGCTGGTCAGGTATTTGTGGCGGTGGACTCCCGGCACGCCGGACAGACGCCCCAGAAGATGACCTCGGCCTCGTCGATGGCGAAGCCGTGGTCGTCGGACGCCTCCATGCACGGCGGCTCTTCCACCGCACAGTCGGTGTCGGCCACCCTCCCGCATGCTCGGCACACGAGATGGTGGTGGTTGTCGTCGACGCGGGTCTCGTACCGGGCAGGCGATCGAGACGGCTGGATGCGGCGGATCAGGCCCGCCTCGGTGAGAACGGCGAGGGAATCGAAGACCGCCTGGCGGGAGATCGATCCGAGGTCGCCGGCGACGGCCCCGAAGAGTTCCTCGGCCGTGGCGTGGGGGCCGGCTGCGACCGCACGGAGGAGGGCGAGCCGCTGCGCGGTGACATTGAGCCCCTGCTCCCGCAGCCGCACGCTGACATCCTCGGTCACGGGAATGACGATACCAGCGAATCTGGATCATATCCAAATTTTGATCCAGTAGATATTCGATGTACTGCGGCTGCAGTAGTCGGGAAGCCTGCAGGGGGAGGATGTG
>CBFCWZ010000011.1:0-24586 GCA_965601935.1 uncultured Ilumatobacteraceae bacterium | reverse complement strand
GCTCGCCAGCAACGGCGTCATCCACGTGATCGACGCGGTCATCGTCCCCCCGAGCATCGACCCCGCCGCCCTCCTCGAGTCCGACGAGATGAGCGAGGACGAGAGCATGTCCGAAGACGAGATGTCCGAGGAAGAGGCCGGAACCATCGTTGACGTGGCCGTCGAGGCCGGGAGCTTCGACACGCTGGTCGCTGCTGTCGAGGCCGCTGGTCTGGTGGAGACGCTGTCGGGTGAGGGGCCGTTCACGGTGTTCGCCCCGACCGACGAGGCGTTCGCCGCCCTGCCGCCCGAACTGCTCGAGGCGCTGCTCCTCCCGGAGAACCAGGACGCACTGACCGAGATCCTCACCTACCACGTTGTCGCCGGTGAAGTGCTCGCCGCCGATGTGGCCGCGGGAGAGGTCGCCACGGTGCAGGGTGAGGAGATCACCATCGCCGTGGAGGACGGCGTCACCGTCAACGGTGCCAACGTGATCGCCACCGACGTGCTCGCCAGCAACGGCGTCATCCACGTGATCGACGCGGTCATCGTCCCCCCGAGCCTGGACGTGTCCTCGCTCTGAGCGACACGCAACCCTGATCCTCCCCCAACGACGGGAGTCGGCCTGGTGCCGGCTCCCGTCGTCGCGTCGAACCACCACTACGGTGCGGCCGGTGGATCCCGACTGCGAACTGTGTGCCGCTGACCGGATCACCGAATGGTTCCACGAGGACGACCAGTGCTGGGTCGCAGAGTGCGAGGCGTGCGGTACCCCGATGGTGGTGTGGAAGAGCCATGCGACCGATCCACCGGAGGACGTCCGTGACGTGCTCCACGGTCACCTTCGGCGGGTGACCGCCGCCGAGTTCGACTACGAGCCCTGGATCGACGAGAACATGCGCTCGATCCCGATGCACTATCACGCCCATGCCCGTCCCCGGGTGGGTTTCTACGGTCACGGACGGCGGCGCCGCAGTGGGCCAGACTTGCCCGATGAGTGATCTGCCGGCCCCGAGCGACCTGCTGCCACATCGTCCTCCCTTTCTTCTCGTCGACGAGATGACCTCGATCGTTCCAGGAGAATCAGCAGCCGGGATCTGGCGTCTGACCGGTGACGAGTACTTCTTCCCTGGTCACTTCCCGGGCCGTCCCACGCTGCCGGGTGTCCTGATGTGCGAAGCCATCGCCCAGGTCGGGGCGGCCGCAGTGCTGGCCGACGAACGGTTTGCGGGCAAGCTGCCGCTCTTCGGGGGGCTCGACAAGGCCCGTTTCCGCCGGCAGGTGGTTCCCGGCGACGAGCTCATCCTCGAAGTCGAACTCGGCAGGATGTCGGGACGCGCGGGGCGCGGCTCGGGGCGCGCCCGCGTCGGTGACGACGTCGCCTGTCAGTGCGAGTTGCTGTTCGTGCTCGCCGACGCCTGACGCGGCGCCGACTCAGACGGCCGGGCCGATGATGACTGATCCGTTGTGGCCGCCGAAGCCGAAGTTGTTCGACAGCACCGGGCCAGGGGTCCAGTCGCGGGCCTCGCCCATGACCAGGTCGATGTCCATCTCGTCGCCCAGCACCTTGGAGTTGGCGGTGGGGGGGATCCGGCCGTTGGAGATGCTGAGGAGCGCGGCCGCAGCCTCGAGTGCGCCGGCGGCGCCCAGCGCATGACCGGTGACACCCTTCGTGGAGACGACCGGGACGGTACCCGCGCCGAACACCTCGGTGACGGCGTCGGCCTCCGCCGCGTCGTTGAGGGGTGTGGACGTTCCGTGGGCGTTGATCTGCTTGATGTCGCCGGGCTCGAGAGAGGCTTCGTCGAGGGCCAGCTTCATACACGCGATCGCCCCTACCCCGCCGGGCGACGGGGCAGTGATGTGGTGGGCGTCGGCGTTGCTCGCCGAACCCAGGATCTCGCCGATGATGTTCGCCCCACGGGCCTGGGCCGACTCCCACTCCTCGAGCACGAGGACGGCGCCACCCTCGCCCATGATGAAGCCGTCGCGTTCGGCGTCGAACGGCCTGCTGATCCCCACCGATGAGATCGCGGTCATGTTGGTGAACCCGGCGAGCGATGTGACAGTGCCCGCCGACTCCGATCCACCGGTCGCCGCTGCATCGATGAGGCCCCAGCGAATGAGCCGTGCGGCGTAGCCGATGGCGTGGGTGCCGGCGGCGCAGGCCGTGCAGATGGTCTCGTTGGGGCCCTTGAGCCCGAACCGCATGGAGATGGCCGCACCCGAGGCATTGGGCATCATCATCGGAACGAGGAACGGTGAGACGCGTCGTTCACCCTTCTCGTAGCGCACCGCGACCTGCTCTTCGAGGGTGTGCAGGCCGCCGACGCCCGTCGCGTAGATGGTGCCGAACCGCTCTGCGGGGACACCGATGGCGTCGACGCCACCGGCCTGGTCGAACGCCTCGGAGGCGGCGGCGATGGCGAACTGCTCGACGCGGTCGGCGCGGCGGGAGTGCTTCTTGCTCTCGTACCAGGGGCTCGGGTCCCAGTCGTCGATCCAGGCGGGTGTGCCGTCGACGATGCCGGGACCGAGCAGTCCCTGCCAGAACGCTTCCTTGCCGACCCCCGCGGGTGCGACGACCCCGAGGCCGGTGATCGCGACTCGCCGGGCGGAGCTCACGATCGGATCAGACCTTGCCGGCGACGATGTCGTATGCCTGCTGCACGGTCTCGACGCCCTCCAGATCCTCTTCGGGCACAGAGATGTCGAACTCCTCTTCCAGCGCCATCACGAGTTCGACGAGGTCGAGGCTGTCGGCGTCGAGGTCGTCGCCGAACTTCGCCTCGGGCGTCACTGCGTCCTCCTCGACGGAGAGCACCTCGACGGCGCACTTGCGGAAGCGATCGAACAGAACTTGGTCCACGGGGTTCTCCTTGTGTGTGGGGTTGGAAGTGTAAGAGATTCTGAGAGGTGTTGGCAGTGATCGGGGTGCCGCGCGGCAGTCAGTGGCCCATCCCGAGGCCGCCGTCGACGGGGATCACGGCGCCGGTGATGTAGGCGGCGTCGGGTGAGGCGAGGAACTCGACCGTGCCGGCGATCTCGTCGGGCGTCGCCATGCGTCCCAGCGGGACGGCCGCGGTGAGTTCAGCGATGCGGTCGTCGCCCAGGGCGGCGGTCATGTCGGTCTCGACAGGGCCGGGAGCAACCACGTTGACGGTGATCGACCGAGAACCCAGTTCACGGGCGAGGGAACGAGCGAAACCGACGAGTCCGGCCTTGGCCGCGGCATAGTTGGATTGGCCTCCGGAGCCGAGCAGGCCGACCACCGACGACATGAGGATGATGCGTCCCTTCCGGGCCTTGAGCATCCGTCGCGCGGCGCGTTTGGCGACGCGGAACGATGCGGTGAGATTGGTGTCGAGGACGGTGGCGAAGTCGTCTTCCGACATGCGCAGCAAGAGACCGTCGCGCGTCGCTCCGGCGTTCGAGACGAGTACTTCGACCGGGCCTCCGTACTCGTCTTCGACCGCCGTGAAGGCGGCCTCGACGTCGTCGGCCGACGTGACGTCGCACTTCACGCCGAACAAGCCGGCCGGTGGGGGAGACGAGTTGTAGGTGACGGCGACCCGGTCGCCGGACGCAGCGAAGCGCTGGGCACAGGCGAGACCGATGCCCCGTGAGCCACCGGTGACGAAGACGATGCGTCCCTCACTCATCCGTTCAGTTCCTCGACCTCGGTCGACCAGCGGATGACCGCGCTGGCAGCGGTCATTCCGGCCCCGAACCCGACGAACAGCACGAGGTCGCCGTCCTTCACGCGGCCGTTGTCGAGCGCGTCGCTCAACGCGAGCGGGATGGACGCGCTCGAGGTGTTGCCGGTTCGATGGAGGACCACTGCGGTGCGGTCCATGTGGACGCCGAGCCGGTCGCAGGCGGCGGTGATGATGCGCGTGTTGGCCTGGTGGGGCACGACGAGGGCGATGTCGTCGGCGGTGACACCGGCGTGCCGCATCGACTTGGTGGCCGAGTCGACCATGATCCGCACTGCCCGACGGAAGACCTCCTTGCCCTCCATCTGGATGTGGCCACCCACGTCGGAGTACAAGAAGCGTTCTGCGTGCCCGTCGGCGTCGAGGTCCCAGCCGAGCAGTTGACCGGGGCCCTCGACCGCTTCGAGCACCGTGGCGCCCGAGCCGTCGGCGAACAGGATTGCAGTGTTCCGGTCGTCCCAATCGGTGATGCGGGCGAGGGTGTCGGTGCCGATGAGCAGGATCTTCTCGGCACCCATGGCGATGAGCCCGTGCGCGTTGACGAGCCCGTAGACCCAGCCGGAGCAGGCGGCATTGATGTCGAAGGCCCCGCAGGTGAGCCCGAGTTCCTTCTGCACCGTGGCCGAGGTGGCGGGCACGGTGCGGTCGGGCGTGGTGGTGGCGAGCACGAGCGCATCGATGTCGGTGGGGTCGAGGCCCGCCATGTCGAGTGCGGCTCGGCCGGACTCGATGGACAGGCCGGCGGTGGTGCCACCGACGCGACGCTCGTGGATGCCGGTGCGTTCCACGATCCACTCGTGGCTGGTGTCCATCATTCCCTCGAGGTCGTGGTTGGTGAGGATCTTGGGGGGAAGCGCGGTGCCCCACCCCGTGATGACGGCGCCCTGAACGCCCGGTCGGATGGCTGGCATGTGGGTCTCCTGTGTGCGTCGGCTCAGTGGGTGCGGAGCCAGGCGATCGGCTGTCGTGCCGTGACCCTCTCGGTGTCGACGGCGATGAAGCTCTGGAGGACTCCGGCGAACGGCGAGCGGACGTCGTGTTCACCGATGTGGCCCACCAGGTCGCCCACCTCGATCGGCGACCCTTCCCCCAATCCTTCGAGTGCGGTGAAGATCCCCGCGGCCGGGCTGACCACGAGGCGTTCCGCCGCGAAGAGGTGTTCCCCTTCGAGCTGGCCGGCACGGGATGGTGTGCCCGTGTCGACCCATTCGATCAACTTGTCGAGATCTTCGGGGGTGGCGACCGAGATGGTACGGCACCCCTTGATGGTGCGCTTGGCCATTCCCGTCAGCACTCCGCCCGGTCCCAACTCGGCGAAGTCGGTGGCGCCCGCTTCGTGCAGCGCGTTCAGCACCTGCTTCCAGCGCACGGGGCTAGAGAGCTGGGCGCTGAGCAGGCTGGCCCAATCGTCGCCCCGATCGTGCAGCATGGCGTCGACATTCGAGGCGACCGGCACGTCGGTGTCGCGTGGATCGGCCGCGGCGATGGCGTCACGGAGACGATCGCGGGCACTGGCCATGTACGGCGTGTGGAACGCGCCGGACACCTGCAGCGGCATGACCCGCTTGGCGCCCAGCTCCTTGGCGTGTTTGCCCGCTGCCTCGACCCCGTCGGGCGATCCGGCGATCACGACCTGCCCGGGGGCATTGAAGTTGGCCACCCACACGTCGTCGTCGGCCCGGCGGCAGGCGACCTCCACGAGGTCGTCGTCGAGTCCGAGCACGGCCCCCATCGTGCCCGGCCGGGCGCTGCCCGCGTCGTGCATCGCTTCGGCGCGCGCCGAGACCAGCCGGACGCCGTCGTCGAAGGCCAGTGCGCCGGCAGCGGTGAGCGCCGTGTACTCGCCGAGGCTGTGGCCGGCGCAGAAGCTCGGCTCGAGTCCGAGGCGCTCCACGGCGTCGAGCACCAACAGGCTCGACACGAACGTGGTGAGCTGGGCGTTGCGGGTGTCACGGAGCTCGTCGGCGTCGGCGTCGCAGAGCAGCGCCGTCACGTCTCGACCTGCGATCTCGCTGACCTCGTCGACCAGTTCCCAACTCGCGTGGTCGAGCCAGGGGCGCCCCATTCCCGGGCGCTGGGAGCCCTGTCCGGGGAAGGTGAAAGCGAGCATTCGGAACGAGGCTAGACCGCACTGAGCGGATCGAAAGTGCTACCCGCGGGTAACCAACGGATCGCCGTCGGTGACCGCGAAATTCGGCGGGTAACCTTTCCGCTCGATCACGCCCCGGTAGCCCAATTGGCAGAGGCAGCGGCCTCAAAATCCGCCCAGTGTCGGTTCGAGTCCGACCCGGGGCACAGTCGAATCCCGTCCGACGACGTGACGGCCACCAAACCTGCGACGGAAAGCTGCAACGGGTGTCTGACACCGGTCGTAGGATCGGGGGGCGATGAGTTTGACCGAGCGGCGGCTGGCGAAGGTGGGGGCGCGGTTGAGGTCCTTGCGGGGTGAGCTGGCGGTCATCGACGAGCAGCTCATCCACCTCGGCGACGATGCCGACGATCAGGAGTTGCGGGCGCTCGTGGCAGAGACGCCGAACGCGTCCGGGGAAGCCACTCGGGCGCGCCGGCACGTCGAGTCGATGCAGAAGCACCGGGCCCATGTGGTGGCCGAGATCACCGAACTCGAAGCGCGCCAGGACGAGCTTCTCGACCGTCTCACCGCCGGTTGAGCATCGTGGGCGCTATACAGGGTCGCATGATGCGAGTCGTGATCGCAGAGGACGAGGCGATCATCCGGATGGATCTGCGCGAGACCCTGGAGGAAGAGGGCTACGACGTCGTCGGCGAGACCGGCCGCGGCGACCAGGCCGTCGAACTCGTTCGCGAGCTCGAGCCCGACCTGGCCGTGCTCGACATCAAGATGCCGGGCATGGACGGCCTCGAGGCCGCCCGGATCATCAACGACGAGAGGCTGTGCGGCGTGCTCATGCTGACCGCCTTCTCACAGCGTGAGGTCGTCGAAGAGGCGCGTGACGCCGGCGCCCTCGCCTTCCTCGTCAAGCCGTTCCAGAAGAGCGACCTCGTGCCCGCGATCGAGGTGGCGATGGGCCGTTTCCGTGAGCTCCGGACGCTCAGCGGCGAGGTCGACGCCCTCGGCGAGCAACTCGAGTCCCGCAAGGTCATCGACCGCGCCAAAGGGGTGCTCATGGACGAGGCCGGGATCAGCGAGTCCGACGCGTTCACCTTCATCCAGCGCACCGCCATGAGCGAGCGCACCCGTATGCGCGACGTCGCCGATCGCATCCTCGACGGCTCGCTCCGCCCCAGCTGACAGACTGCGGGGCGATGGGCACGTATCTCCTCGTCGACGGCAACTCCCTCACGTACCGGGCCTTCTTCGCGCTGCCCACCGACATGGCCACGGCCAGCGGTCAGGTCACGAACGCGGTGTTCGGCTTCACGTCGATGCTGGCCTACGTGCTGAAGGAGCAGACACCCGACGGCATCCTGGTCACCTTCGACCGCCCTGAGCCCACCTTCCGGCACGAGGCCGAGCCCGAGTACAAGGCACAACGGGAGGCCGCGCCCGACATCCTGCGCCAACAGATGGGGCTCGTCCGGGAGGTGCTCGACGCTCTCGGCATCACCACGGTCGACGTCGCCGGCTGGGAGGCCGACGACCTGCTGGCCACGGCCACCGACGAACTCGTCGGGAGGGGGCACGACGTCATCATCGTCACCGGTGACCGCGACAGCTATCAGCTCGTGTCCGACCCCCACGTGCGGGTTCTCTACAACAAGCGCGGCGTGAGCGACTACGTGCTCTACGACGAGGCCGGCATCGAGGACCGCACCGGTGTCACTCCTGAGCGCTATGTGCAGTACGCGGCCCTTCGCGGCGACAACAGTGACAACCTGCCAGGTGTCCCCGGCGTGGGCGAGAAGACGGCGGCCAAGCTGATCAACAAGTACGGCGGCCTCGACGGGATCTTCGCCAACGTGGCGGAGCAGACCCCCAAGCTGCGGTCGAACCTGGAGGAGCACGAAGAGCGGGCGCGCAAGAACCTCGACCTGATGGCGCTGCGACACGATGCGCCGCTGGAGGGAGTCGACTTCGACTCGCTCGGCGTGCAGCCCGACGCCGCCGAGGTGAAGCGATTGTTCGATTTCCTCGAGTTCCGGACACTCGGAACCCGGGTGTCCGAGGCGCTGGAGACGATGGGCGGATCGGTCGACCTCGGCCCAGCCGAGGAGCGCCAGGAACTGGTCGCCGAGGTCGTCGAATCGGAGTCGTCCGACGCGGCGGCGACCCTGCTGAGCGATCTCGCCGCGCTCGATCTGGCCGGAGCCTGGCTCGGCGAGCCCGGCCGGTCGGAGCTCGCCGGCATCGCCGTGGTGAGCAACCCGGACGGCGCCGAGGCGACGTGGATCCCCGCGAGCCATCTCGACACCTCTGTGCTGAACGCGCTCGCCGGGCACGGCGAGGTGCGCGGGCACAACATCAAGGCCCTGATGCGGTCGCTCCTCGGTCTCGGGGCCGAACTGCGCGGCCTGGTTCTCGACACCGCCATCGCCGCCTACCTGATCGACCCGGCGGAGGCCCGCTACGAACTTCCCGATCTGCTCGAGAAGTACACCTCGTTCGCTGCGCCGTCCGACGATGCCGCATCTTCCGGCCAGCTCGACCTCGACGGGACGCAGCTGTCCGCGGCGGAGCTGGCCGCCAGAGACGCGCTCGCCGTCCACCATCTGGCCGGACCGATCACCGACTCGCTCGAGGCTCAGGGGATGGAGGAGCTGTACCACACCGTCGAGAATCCGCTCGTACTGGTGCTCGCCAAGATGGAGCACGTCGGGGTGGGCGTCGACGTCGACGAACTGCGGGCCCTCAACCAGCGGCTCGCCGACGAGTGCGAACGGCTCATCGCCGATCTGCGGGCCGAGGCCGGCCACGACGACCTCAACTTGAATTCACCCAAGCAGCTGAGGGAGATCCTCTACGAAGAGCGTGGTCTCACCCCCATCAAGAAGACCAAGACCGGCCCGTCGACCGATGCGGCCACGCTCGAAAAGCTGAAGGACGAGTGGCCCGAGTTCCTCGGGCCGCTGATGCGGTACCGCGAGGTCGACAAACTGCGCGGCACGTACGGCGAGGGCCTGCTCAACGAAGTGGCGCCCGACGGCCGGATCCACGCCACGTTCAACCAGACCGTCGCCCGTACCGGCCGGCTGTCGTCCGATCAGCCGAACCTGCACAACATTCCCGTCCGCAGCGAGGAGGGCCGGCACTTCCGTCGGGCCTTCGTGCCCGCGCCGGGTACCGAATTGCTCGTGGCCGACTACAACCAGATCGAGCTGCGCTGCATCGCCCACCTCGCTGCCGACCCCGGCTTGGTCGAGGCGTTCACGAGCGGGCAGGACATCCACAACGCCACGGCGGCGCGCGTCTTCAGCGTGGAGCCCGGCGACGTCTCACTCGACCAGCGTTCGAAGGCGAAGATGGTGTCGTACGGGCTGGCCTACGGGATGGAGGCGTTCGGCCTCGGCCAGCGATTGAACATCCCCACCGAGGACGCCGCCGTCATCCTCGACGCCTATTTCGCCGCCTTCCCGAACGTCAAGGACTACATGGATCGCACCGTCGTGGAGGCGCGCGAGCGCGGGTACACCGAGACCCTCTTCGGCCGCCGCCGTCCGATTCCCGAGCTGATGAACTCGAACTTCCGGGTCCGTCAGGCGGGGGAGCGGCAGGCCATGAACGCGGGCATCCAGGGTCTGGCCGCCGACATCTTCAAGGTCGCCGTCGTCCGGGTCGACGAGGCCCTCGTGGCCGGCGGGTTCGACAGCCGCCTGATCCTGCAGGTTCACGACGAAGTGCTGGTCGAGGTGCCCCCGGCCGAGCGGGACGAGGTCGGGTCGCTCGTGGTCGACCTGATGCGTGGCGCGGCCGAACTCGACGTGCCGCTCGAGGTCAACGTGGCCTGGGGTGACACCTGGGCCGCTGCGAAGGGATGACCCGCGACCACTGGTTCGAGGATCTCGCCGACCACCTCGGCTCCGCGTACGACCGGTACTCCCACACCAAGGGGACAGTTCAGGAAGTCGATCACCTGGAGCAGGTGCTGCAGCTGCCGGCCCGGAGCCGGATTCTCGACGTGGGCTGCGGAACGGGGCGCCATGCCCACGAACTGGCTCGCCGCGGGCACATCGTGCACGGCATCGACATCAGCGCCCGGTTCGTCGAGATCGCGGCGACCGATGCACCCGAGGGGGCCACGTTCGAACGCCGCGATGCGCGGTCGATGGAGTTCGACGCACAGTTCGACGCCGTCGTGTGCCTGTGCCAGGGGGCGTTCGGCATGATGACCGTGGGCGACGACGACGAGTCGGTCCTCGCCGGCATGGCCAGGGCTCTCCGGCCCGGGGGCCGCATCTCCCTGAGCGCGTTCAACGCATATTTCGCGGTGAAGTACCACGAGGACGCCGACTTCGACGCCGCCACGGGCGTCTCCCACGAGCGCACCGAGATCCGTTCGGAGGAGGGGGAGAGGGCCGCCGTCGACCTGTGGACCGGCTGCTACACGCCGCGTGAGCTGCGCTGGTTGTTCGACCGCCAGGGCCTCGTGGTGGATTCGATCTCCTCGGTGGAGCCGGGCGCCTACGGCTCCGACCCACCGAGCGTGGAGTCGCCCGAGTTCCTGGTCGTCGCCCACCGGCCGTGACGGGGTCCGGCGTCGTACCGCTGGCGACTCGGATCGGACCCGGGGCGGCTGGATTCCGGGGTCCGGAACGAATCCTCCCCCGACTCGTGCAGTTGGAGTGGGCAGGCGACCGAAACCTGAGAAACCCCTGATCCCATGGTGGAATCCACAGGTCACTGGTATCGTTTCGCGTTGCGTTTCCAGGTGAAGCGCGCCCGTACACCAACTCTGTAACCGTCCGAAAGCAGCCCGTCCCTTGTCCGACAGCCCCACCATCCCCGACTCCTCCGGCCCCGAAATGGGCACCTTCGACGAGGAGGGGAACTACACACCTCGCGAGGTCACCGCCGACGACCTCGGCATGTCCTTCGCAGACGCCATCGACGGAACGATGGTCGACGTCGAGGACGGCCAGATGGTCAACGGCACCGTCGTGAAGATCGACAAGGACGAAGTTCTGCTCGACATCGGCTTCAAGAGCGAGGGTGTCATCCCGAGCCGTGAGCTGAGCATCCGCAACGACGTCAACCCGTCCGAGGTCGTCTCCCTCGGGGACGTCGTCGAAGCCCTCGTTCTCACCAAGGAAGACAAGGAAGGGCGCCTCGTCCTCTCCAAGAAGCGGGCCCAGTACGAGCGTGCCTGGGGCGACATCGAGGCCAAGAAGGAGGCCGACGAGGTCGTTTCCGGTCCGGTCATCGAGGTCGTCAAGGGCGGCCTCATCGTCGACATCGGACTGCGTGGCTTCCTCCCCGCCTCGCTGGTCGAGCTGCGCCGTGTGCGTGACCTTCAGCCGTACATCGGCGAGACGGTGCACGCCAAGATCATCGAGCTCGACAAGAACCGCAACAACGTCGTGCTCTCCCGCCGGGCCTACCTGGAAGAGAACCAGAAGGAGACCCGCGACCAGTTCCTCAACAACCTCAAGGTCGGAGAGGTGCGCGAAGGCACCGTGTCGAGCGTCGTCTCGTTCGGTGCGTTCGTCGACCTCGGAGGCATGGACGGGCTCATCCACGTCAGCGAGCTGTCGTGGAAGCACGTCGACCACCCCGGATCCGTCGTCGCCGTCGGCGACCCGGTCAAGGTGCAGGTGCTCGACGTCGATTTCAGCCGGGAGCGCATCAGCCTCTCGCTGAAGGCCACGCAGGCCGATCCGTGGCAGGAGTTCGCCGAGGGCCACCAGGTCGGCCAGCTCGTCTACGGCCGGGTCACCAAGCTCGTCCAGTTCGGTGCGTTCGTCCAGGTCGGCGATGGCATCGAGGGCCTCGTGCACATCTCGGAGATGTCGACCCACCACGTCGACTCGCCCGAGCAGGTGGTCACGCCCGGCGAGGAGCTGTGGGTCAAGATCATCGATCTCGACCTCGCCCGTCGCCGTATCAGCCTCTCGATCAAGCAGGCCGCCGAGGGTGGCGAACTCGCCGCCGAGTACCGCGAGCACTTCGAGGTCGACGAAGCCGGCAACTGGATCGCCGGTGAGGCCAACGCCGAAGCCGAAGCCGCATGGAGCGAGTACTACGCCTCCGACGGCGAGGGCGCCGCCGAGGGCGCCACCGAGGGTGAGGCCAGCGTCGAAGCCGCGGCCGCCGTCGAAGCCGCGGCCACCGTCGAGAGCGATGTCGCATCCGAGGGTGAGACGGTCGTCGAGGGCGACACGGTCGTCGAGGGTGAGACGGTCGTCGCAGGCGACACGGTCGTCGAGACCGTCGAACAGACGCCCGTCGATTCCTGAGCCGACTTCCGGCATGATCCTCATCGGCTTGACCGGTGGCATCGGTGCCGGCAAGTCCACCGTGTCCGAACGCCTCGCGGCGCGCGGCGCGCTCATCGTCGACGCCGACCAGATCGCCCGCGACCTCCAGGCCCCGGGTAGCCCGGTGCTGGAGGAGATGTCCGAGCGCTTCGGCGGCCACATCATCCTCGACGACGGTTCGCTCGACCGCGCCGCGGTGGCGGCGATCGTGTTCAACGACAAGGAGGCCCTGGTCGACCTCAACGGCATCGTCCACCCGGCGATGCAGAACGAGATCGAACGTCAGATCCGCGCTGCAGCCGACACCGACAAGCTGGTCGTGCTCGACTTCCCGCTGCTCGGCGAGAACCCGCGCAAGGGCCTCGCCGCCACCGTCGTGGTCGACATCCCGTACGAGACTGCCGTCGAGCGCCTCGTCGGACAACGGGGCATGGACGAGACCGATGCCAGGGCCAGGATCGACAGCCAGATCAGCCGCGAGAAGCGGCTCGAGACGGCCACCCACGTCATCGACAACAGCGGCGAACTCGACGCGCTCGACGCCCGGATCGACGACCTGTGGGCTGAACTGATGGCGTTGCCCCACACCGATCCGACGCAGATCGATTGAGTCGGAACCGTGCTCTGATCGAGAATTCTGGGAGCAGGGAGCGTCGGAAACCGACCGGATCTGCACCCAGAAGCGCTGCAACCGGAACGGCGGGTCCTGCTCCGGAAGGGGTCGCTGGGCCGATCGCAGCGAGACGCTCAACTTGCCCCCTCGACAGATCTGGGGCGGATCCGTTCCGGAGCCCGGAACCGAGGCGCCCCAGATGTCGTCTGGAACCGGGGCGCGCTCTCAGAAGGCGAGCTGTCCTCGGGCTCGCGATCTCGTCAGGCGTCCAGGAAGTGGAGGTCGATGTCGGCGATCGGGACGTCGGGCGGGGGAGTGCGGTCGTAGAGGGCGCGGTGTTCGCCACCCAGCTCGTCGAAGGCTGCTTCGACGAGCGTCACGTACTCGGCCCGGATGGCGGCACGGCCCTCGTCGCGGGCGCGTTCGTAGCGTTCGATCGACGACCGCCGCGGCACGAAGGTGACGACGCGGCCGGCGATGTCGATGCCGCCGTCGAAGGTCACCAGATCGGCGATGTCGGTCATCTCGTAGTCGCTTTCCCGGATGTCGAGCGCTGCCAGCTCCTCCTCGGTCACCCGGATCGAGACACCGTTGCAGACCGCGCTGGGGTCCACCTCCACGCCGAGGCTGACCACCACGCCACTGCGGACAGAGACCCCGTCGAACGTCCAGTTGCCGCGCAGCCGCAGTGAGCCGTAGTTCCAGCGCCGTCCGTATCCGTGGAGACGGGTGGCGACCCGCTCTCTCGGATCGTCGACGACGCGGCCGATCGTCCGTGCCACCGACTCGGGTGCGACGAGTGAGCCGTAGCCGAAGACCCAGACGGTGGCCTCGAGGGCTCGTGTCACGCCGAGAAGTGCTCGCGGATGGAGGCCACGATCAGGCGGACACCCAGTGCGATCGCGCGCTCGTCGACGTCGAAGTGGCCGGCGTGCAGATCGAGCTGCACGGCACTCGCAGGGTCGTGCACACCGAGCCGGATGTAGGAGCCCGGGACCTCGCGCAGGAGCCAGGCGACGTCGTCGCCGCCCCAGCTCTGGACGGCGTCGTAGGTGGCCGCCTCACCGAACTCGGCGATCGCGGCACGACGCACCATCTCGGTCACGTCCGGGTCGTTGACGACGGCAGGCACGCCATGGGTGTAGTCGAGCGTGTGCTCTGCGCCGGTACCTTCGAGGAGCGAGTCGAGGCACTGGCGGAAGATGTCGGGCAGCTGCTCCCACACCTCGGTGAGCGGTGTGCGGACCGAGGCCTTGAGATCCAGGCGGGAGGGGATGACGTTGGCGGCGTCGCCCGCCTTCACCATCCCGAAGACCACCTTCACCTGGGTGGGGTCGGGCAGCTCCTTGGCAACGAGGTCCGGCAGCTCGAGAATGAGGCGCGCGCCGAGCGTGGCGAGGTCGGCGGTCAGTTCGGGGCGGGCAGTGTGGCCGCCCGGGCCGTGCAGGCTGATACACGCCATGTCCGCGGCGGACGAGATCGGACCGCCGCGGAATCCGATCCGGCCGACCTCCATCTTGGGTTCGCAGTGCACCCCGACCATGACCTCGACGTCGGCGAGACCGTCGTCGGCGAGGACGTCGAGGGCTCCGCCGGGTACCCGCTCCTCGGCCGGCTGGAAGATGAATCGAACCGGGCCGGGCAACTCGTCGAGGTGGTGGGAGAAATAGAGCGCGGTTCCGAGGCCGATCGCCGTGTGCACGTCGTGACCACAGGCGTGTGCGACGCCGTCGACCTGGCTGCGATAGGCCACCTCCTTTTCGTCCTGCATCGCGAGCGCGTCGATGTCGGAGCGGACGGCGAAGAGGCCACGGCCCTCCAGATTGTTGTGGGTGGGCCTGAGTTCGGCGATGAGGCCGGTGCCGCTGGTGAGCGTCCGGAACGGGATCCCGCCGAGGTCGAGGCGTTCGGCGATGGCCTCGGTGGTGGCGTACTCCTCGCCACTCACCTCAGGGTGGGCGTGGAGACGGCGACGGAACGCGATGAGCCCGTTCGAATGCTCGTGGAGCCAGTGGTCGAGGGAGCGGGAGCCGCCACGGGCCGGCGCGGGACCCGTCATGTGCCCGGCAGGCGGTCGGCCGCCAGTTCGTCGGCGAGATGGTCGACCACGTCCTGCAGGCTACCGCCGGCCTCGACGACGGCCCGCTGCCGAGTCGTGCCCGAACCCGACTCGAGGATCTGGAGGATCTGGTCGAGCTCTCGGTGGGTGCCGAGCTCTTCGGCCATCGGCCGAAGGCACTCGACGAGCTCCTCGACGAGTTCACCGATCGGGCGTCGAGTCGGCTTGCCCGCTCCCGGCTCCTCCACGATGAGGCGGGCGTCGAGTCCGAATCGGCCGGCCAGCCAACGGTTCTCCCTGATGGTCCACTCGCGCGGCGCAGGTGGGAGACCGGCCTCGTCGAGCAGTGCGTCACAGTGTGCCACGAGGGTCTGGGCCAGACCGGCCAGCGCCGTGGCCTCGCTGAGCGTCGGCGTGGAGTCGCACATCCGGAACTCGACGGTGCCGAAATCGGGATGGGGGCGGAGATCCCACCACACCTCGCGGATCGACGAGATGCACTCGGAGTCGAGAAGCGTCGACATGAACTCCTCGAAGTCGACCCAATCGGCGAGCTGGGGCGGGAGCCCGGCGGTGGGGAGCGCCTCGAACACCTTCGACCGGGCCGAGGCGAGGCCCGAGTCCTCTCCCTCGAAGTACGGGCTCGACGAGGAGAGGGCCAGGAAGAGGGGGAGCTGGCGCTGCAGTTCGTTGATGATGGCGATGGCGCGTTCGCCGTCGCGCACCCCGACGTGGACGTGCATCCCACAGATCAGCAGCCGGCGTGCCGGCCACTGCATCGCCTCGATCAGTTCGTGGTAGCGCGGGTCCGGGCTGATGTCCTGGCGACGGGCGACGCCGAAGGGATGGGTCCCACTGCTGACGATCCGCAGCCCCCGCGGTTCTGCTGCCGCGTTGAGTTCGTCGAGCGTGGCCTGCAGATCGGCGCGCGCCTCGGCCGGGGTGTCGCAGACTCCGGTGATGATCTCGATGGTGCTCTGGAAGAGTTCGTGCTTGGCCTTGGGATGCTCACCGCCCGGGTGCCCTTCGCCGAGCACGTGGAGCAGCTGATTGGAAGCGGAGACGAGGTCGCCCGTGGCCGCGTCGACGACGTGGAGTTCGACCTCGACGCCGATCGTGGGCCGATCGTTGCGGGTGAACTCGATCGTCATCGGGCTCCTGGCGGGAGGGGGTGCCGCGTCAGAGGTACTCGGGGAGGACAGCGGCCACCTCTTCTGGAGTGGTGGTGGGCGGGAACCGCCGCACGATGTTCCCCTCGCCGTCGACGAGGAACTTCTCGAAGTTCCAGGTGATGTCGGAGCTGTCGCCCTCGCCTGGCTGGGCGTCCTTCAGGATCTTGTAGAGGGGAGCGGCGCCGTCGCCGTTGACCTCGATCTTGGCGAACATCGGGAAGTCGATGTCGTACTTCGACTGCACGAACTCGAGGATCTCCTCAGGGGTTCCGGGCTCCTGCTTGCCGAACTGGTTGCACGGGAAACCGAGGACCGTGAAGCCCTCGTTGTCGTGGTGGAGAGAACGCAGACCTGCGTACTGGGGCGTGAGACCTCAATAGCTGGCGACGTTGACGACCAGGCAGACCTGGCCGCGGTAGGCCTCGAAGGAGATGTCGTCACCGGTGATCGATGACATGGTGAGATCGTGGAACGCGGACATGGGGCGAGACGCTAGCCAACTCGGAGGCAGCAGATGGCCTCCACACCGGAGCCACGCAGTAGCTGGTCGGGCGGATAACATCTCTCGCACCCATGTCTCCGGATCGACGAATCGAGGGCTCGCCGGTGAGCGAGCCCGCGCCGATCGCCTGATGCCGTGCTGACCTTCCTCGGCCTCCTCGCCATCGTGATCCTGATCGCGGCGAACGGATACTTCGTCGCAGCAGAGTTCGCATTCGTGGCCGCCCGTCGTTCCCGCTTCACCGAGGCTGCAGACGAGGGCGACCGCAAGTCCAAGCGCGCCGTCGAGGTGCACCGCCGCCTGAGCTTCATGCTCTCGGGTGCTCAGCTGGGCATCACGGTGACGTCGCTGGTGCTGGGCTTCCTGGCCCAACCTGTGATCGCCGACCTTCTCGAGCCACTCCTCGACGCCGTGGGCATTCCCGAGAGCGCGCAGTTCGGGATCGCCGTACTGATCGCGTTCATCCTCGCCACATTCGCCCAGATGGTGTTCGGCGAGCTGGCGCCGAAGAACCTCGCCATCGCCAAGCCCGAGCCGGTGGCACGGGCGGTGGCGCCGAGCACCTTGCTCTACATGCGCGTCGCCGGGCCGGTCATCAGACTGTTCGACGGCTCCGCCAACGGTCTCTTGAAGTTGCTCCGGATCGAGCCGGTGCAGGAGCTGCACGCCTCGGTCTCGGCCGACGAACTGGACCTGATCGTCGACTCCTCCGCCGAGAGCGGTCACCTGACGCCGGTGCAAGCAGCCCTGCTCGAACGGGCCATCGACTTCGCCGAACTCGAGGCGTCGGACGCGATGGTCGCGTGGAACCGCGTCGTCACGCTCGACATCGACGCCACCGCAGCAGACCTGCGCAATGCGATGGAGTCCCGACATTCGCGGTTCCCGGTGGTCGACGGGGAAGATGGGGTGCAAGGGATCGTCCACGCCAAGGATCTCCTGGGGATCGACCGCACCGCCTACGACACCACCCCGGTCACCGATGTGTTGCGGGAGGACTTCCTCGCAGTTCCCGAGGCCGCCGGCCTGAACGTCGTCCTGGCGGGCCTGCGCGAGTACTCCACCGAGATGGCCGTCGTCATCGACGAGTACGGCGGTCCCGCCGGCGTGGTCACCCTCGAGGACGTCGTCGAAGAACTCGTGGGCGACATCGAGGACGAGTACGACTCGACCGAGCCGGGCGAGCACGTCGAAACCCGACCGGGCGTGTGGGCGGTCGAGGCGACGTCACGTCCCGACGAGATCGAGCGGGAAACCGGCCTGAAGCTCCCCGACGGCGAGTACGACACCGTCGCAGGTCTCGTGTTGGACCGGCTCGAGCACATTCCTGGCGTCGGGGAATCCGTCGTCGTCGACGGAGTGCGCATCGAGGTCGTCGAACTCGACGGTCTCGCGATCAGCCGGGTGCAACTGAAGCTCGAGCCCGACGCCGATGGTGACGCCGACGCAGAGGACGCCGACGCGGAGGACGCCGACGCGGAGCCACCGGTGGCCGACGAGGAGGAGCTGACGTGATCGCGCTCCTCGCCGCCGAAGAGGGCATCACCGTCGACTGGGCCGCCCTGCTCGTCGCGGTCGCCCTGTTGGCCCTGAACGGGTTCTTCGTCGCCGCCGAATTCGCGCTGCTCGCGGCGCGGCGCTCGAGGATCGAGCAGCTCGCCGCCGACGGCAATCGGAGGGCGAAGGTGGCGCTGTCCGGCGTCCGCGAGCTCACCTTGATGCTGGCGGGCGCCCAGCTGGGCATCACGGCCTGCTCGCTGGGCCTCGGCGCGGTCGCCGAGCCGGCGGTGGCGGGGATCATCGAGGGGATCCTCGGCGAGGCGTTCTCGCTCTCCGACACCGCCCGCCACGTCATCGGTTTCACGATCGGTTTGTCGATCGTGGTCTTCCTGCACATGGTGGTCGGCGAGATGGCGCCGAAGTCGTGGGCCATCTCCGACCCCGAACGCTCGGCTCTCCGGCTCGCAGGCCCCTTCCGCCTGTTCGTCAACGTGTTCCGTCCGGTCATCTGGCTGCTGAACGCCGTGGCCAACCTGGTCGTCAAGATGGTCGGGGTCGAGCCACAGGACGAGCGGGCCATGGCCCACTCCTCGCAGGATCTGATCCTCCTCCTCGACGAGTCGGCAGGGCACGGTGACATCGCCGAACACGACCACGTCCTCCTCACCCGCTCGCTCGAGCTCTCCGGTCTCACGGCCGCCGACGCGATGACGATCCGCCGCGACATCGTCGCCGTACCGGCCGAGGCCACCGCCGGAGTCGCCGCCGAGGCCGCTCATCGCACCGGCCGTACCCGTGTCGTGGTGCACGACGGCGACCTCGACCACGTGCACGGGTTCGTCCACGCCAAGGACCTGCTGCGGCTCGAGACCGGAACGTGGCAGTCGACCGATGTGCTCTCGCTCGTCCGGCCCGTGATGGTCACTCCCGAACACCACGGCCTCGAGAACCTGCTCCTGGAGATGCGCACGAACCGTCAGCACATCGCGCTGGTGGTCGACGAGCACGGCACGGTGGTGGGCCTCGTGACGCTCGAGGACGTCATCGAGGAACTGATCGGCGACTTCGACGACGAATCCGACGCCGGGTTCGGCGACTGTCAGCGGCTCGACGACGGATCCTTCCGGATGAACGGCACGCTACGTACCGACGAGTTCGAGGACTGTACCGGCGTGCGGCTCCCGGACGGCGGATACGACACGGTCGCCGGCTATGTCATCGCCTCGCTCGACGAGATCCCGCAGGCCGGCGACAGGGTACGAACGGGCGTCGGCGAGTTCGAGGTGCTGGCCATGGACGGCTACGGCATCGACACCCTCGTCGTCCACCTCCACCCGCCGGGCTGAGCAAGGGTCAGCGCGGTCGTTCGCGGTCGTGCTGTCAGGGGTCAGCGCGGTCGTTCGCGGTCGTGCTGTCAGGGGTCAGCGCGGTCGCTCGCCGTAGTCCTGCCAGGGCTCGTCGCGTTCGCGGATGACCTCGCGGAATCCCTTGTCCCCGAACGACTCGACCCAGCGGTAGGCCTCCTCGGTGTGGCGGGTCATCCCGTCGAAGAAGGTGCCGAGCATCTGGGAGGTGCGCAGGCCCATGTTCTCGAAGGCCTGGTTGATCAGCATCTTGTTGAGCGCCAGCTGGTTCGCCGGGATGTGGCGGAAGCGGCGTGCCTCGGCCTCGACCGTTGCCGACAGCTCGTCGGGTGCGCAGACGTGGGAGACCAGACCGATGCGGTGCGCCGTGTCGGCGTCGATGGCCCTGCCGGTGAGGAGGAACTGCTTGGCGTGTTCGAGGCCGAGCCGGTACACCCACATCATCGTCGTGGGAGTGCCGAAGATGCGGCTCGGGGCGTAGCCGATGTGGGCGTCGGATGCCATGTACAGGAGATCGGCGCACAGGATCAGGTCGGTTGCCCCGCCGACAGCCCAGCCGCGGATCTCGCCGATGACCGGCTTCGGGCACTCCCAGAGCTTCATGAACCGGCGCACGTTGTTGCCCATGAACTGGTAATCGACCACCGGGTCCCACGCCCCCTCCCGTGGCCTGGGCCGGCGCGCCCCGTACGGAGTGGACCATGTCGGGGCATCGTCGCTCGACTCGACGCTCCCGTCGGTCAGGTCGTAGCCGGCGGTGAGAGTGTCGCCGGAGCCGCGGACGACGACGGCGACGACGTCCCGCGACGCGGTGGCGGCGTCGACACCGTCGGCGATCCCCTGGATCACCGCGTCGGTGAGCGTGTTCTTCTTCTCCGGGCGGTTGAGCGTGATGACGGCGATGTCATCGCGCTCCTCGTAGAGCACTGGTTCGGTCACGTGCCGAGCCTGTCACGCGACGCCAGCTACGTTCGTGCCACATGGGGTTGACGATGTCGGAGGCCAGGGGGCCCACCACACCAGAAGTCCGGAACGTCACATTGGGGGACCTGCTGCGAGAAGCAGCGGCCGAGACTCCCGATCGTGTGGCACTGATCGAGGGCGTGACGGACGCAGCAGCGAGACGGTCGTGGACGTATACCGAGTTCCTCGCCGACTGTGAGCGGGTGGCACGAGCGCTGCTGACCCGATTCGAGAGGGGCGATCGCATCGCGGTGTGGGCGCCGAACATCCCCGAGTGGGAGATGCTCGAGTTCGGCTGCGGCCTGGCAGGGCTCGTACTCGTCACCGTGAATCCGGCATACCGGGCCGAGGAGCTCTCCTACGTGCTGCGCCAGTCGCGGGCAGCAGCACTGTTCGTGGTGAACGACTTCCGGGGCAACCCGATGAAGGCGACGGCCGAGTCGGTGCGGGTGGACTGCCCAGAGCTACGCGAGATCATCTGCTTCGACGACTGGGCGGGCTTCGTCGGGGGCGGGGATGCGTTCGTCGGGGAGCTCCCCGATGTGACGCCGGACGACCCGATCATGATCCAGTACACGTCGGGAACGACCGGTTTCCCGAAGGGCGCCTACCTGCACCACCGGGGCCTGGCGAACAACGCCACCCACACGATGGATCGCATGGGTGCCGGCGAGGGTGCCGTGTTCATCGTGATGATGCCGTTGTTCCACACCGGCGGGAGCGTCTGCTGCGTGCTCGGATCCGTGGCGAAGCGGGCCACGCAGGTATTGGTACCGGCCTTTGATCCGGCGCTGGTGCTGGAGCTGTTCGACACCTACAAGGGCGAGGCGATGCTCGGTGTCCCCACGATGCTCGTGGCGATGATGGAGCACCCCGACTTCGAGAAGAGCGACACCTCGCACATCGAGGCGATCTGCTCGGGCGGCTCGCTCGTACCGGCTCCGTTGGTGCGGACGATCGAGGAGACCCTCGGCGCACCTTTCACCATCGTGTTCGGCCAGACCGAGTGCTCACCGGTCGCATCGATGACGCAGCCGTCGGACACCATCGAGGACAAGGCGAACACGATCGGGCCGCCGATGCCGGGTGTCGAGGTGAAGATCATCGATCCGGCGACCGGGGAGACGCTGCCCGTGGGTGAGGTCGGCGAGTACTGCACCCGTGGCTACCACGTGATGACCGGCTACTTCGACATGCCCGAACAGACCGCGGAGACCATCGACGCCGACGGCTGGCTGCACACCGGCGACCTCTGCGCGATGGACGAGCGCGGGTACTGCACCGTCGAGGGCCGCCTCAAGGACATGATCATCCGCGGTGGGGAGAACATCTACCCGCGGGAGATCGAGGAGCTGCTCTACGCCCACGAGGCGGTGGGAGACGTCGCCATCGTGGGTCTCCCCGACGAGAAGTGGGGCGAGACGGTGGGAGCGTTCATCCGGCCGGCACCGGGTCGCGCCGTCGACAAACAGACGCTGTTCGCCTACCTCCGCGAGCACCTGTCACCGCAGAAGACCCCGAAACAATGGTTCGACGTGGGTGAGTTCCCGTTGACCGGCTCCGGCAAGATCCAGAAGTTCAAGCTCCGCGACCAGTGGGTCGCGGGGGAGTGGGACGAGCTCTGATCAGAACCGATTGATCACAGCAGCTCGACAGGAGGCGCCAGGTACCAGGCAGTGGCGACGGGGGTGGAGTAGGTGGTGACGAGATCGAGGACCCCGTCGTCGACTCCGGCCATCCGCTCGAGCTGTTGCTGGAGGCGGTCGCGGTCCTGGCTGAAGGCGAGGAACATCAGGCCGTGTTCGGAGAGCGTGCCGTAGGGGGTGGAGCGGCGCCACACCTCGAGTTCCTCACCCTCGTCGTCCTCGATCACGACCCGCTGCACGTGCGAGCCAGGGTCCGCGTCGGCGAGTTCGATGCTCCCGGCCTTCGTGCGCCCGAACACCTTCTCCTGGTCCTCGAGCGACTTGGCGTCGAACGCGTCGAGGTCGTGGATCCAACGCTGGAGGAGGACGATGCTGCCCCCGGCGCACGGACCCCCTGGGATCGACGCCACCTCGGGCGCTTCGTGCACGGGCGGGTTCTCGGTCCCGTCCTCGAACCCGCTCAGGTCCTTCGACGCGCCGTAGGCGAAGCACAGTTGTTCGGCGGCGAGTTCGGCGATTCCGGCCAATTCCTTCTGACAGGTACGGCCGAGATCGAACAACGCGTCGGGGGCGCCGCCATGGAGCCAGATCCACACGTCGTGTTGCTCGGCGGGGTGGGTGAACCCGTCGGCGCCGACCACCGGCTCGAAGGCGACGAGATCGTCCGGGACGGCGCCGGGGGAGAGGGCGGTCCAGGCGTCCTTGCCGAACCCGAACACGGCGTTCACTCCCGCGATCGGGCTGAGCGCTTCCTGGATACTGTCGATCGCCGCCCGGAGAGCCTCGGTGTCTCCGGCCACATCGAACTCGAGGTGCAGGTGGGAGCGGGTTCCGAGGGCGAAGATGCCCGGCTGCGGCGTCGTCATGCCGCCATGGTGTCAGACACCGCTTCAGGTTTCCGCTTCAGGTTCGACCTCCCGGAGCGCCAACCCGGCGGCGGGGTCAGACGCCGCTGTTGCCGAGCACAACAGGGATGTTGCGGGGGCCGCGGACCTGGCCGTTGGCCCAACTCGTCTCCTGGTCGGGGTCGAGCCGATAGTCCGGGAAGGCGCGCAGCCACTCCTGCAGTGCGACCAGCAGTTCGAGGCGGGCGAGGTTCGATCCGACGCATCGGTGGACGCCGAGGCCGAATGCGGCGTGGCGGTTGTCGGCCCGGTCGATCTGGAACTCGCCTGGGTTCTCGAAGGCCGCGGGGTCGTGGTTGGCGGCCGGGAAGGGCAACAGCATCTGGTCGCCGGCGTGGACGGGGCACCCGGACACCTCGACGTCGGACAGCACCTTCCGGGCCATCGTGACCGGGGCGTAGTAGCGGAGGACTTCCTCGCTGGCGGTCTGCCAGAGAAGGTCGTCGTCGTCGACCGCCACGAGCTGTTCCACCTGTTCGGGGTGCTGGGCGAAGTGCCACAGGCCGGAGCCGATGGCACTCCAGGTGGTGTCGATCCCGGCGATGATGAGGAGCCGCACGTAGCCGACCTTGAGGTCCCAGCCGACGTCCTCGCCGTCGATCTGGGCGTTGGCGATGTCGGTCAGCATGTCGCCGGCGGGGCTCTGGAGCCGATCCTTCAGGACCGCGTCGATGTACTCACCCATCTCCGTCATCACCTGCAACCGCACTGCGTTGTCGCGCGGAGCGAGCTGGAAGTTGCGGTGGATCCAGTCGCGGAAGAGGTCGGCGTCGGCCTCGTCGATCCCCGTCAGCTGGCAGATGCCGTGGACCGGGATGTGCTGGGTGTACTCGACCGCTGCGTCAGCTCGCTCGCGATCGGCGAGCTGCGACGTGCGGCCACGGCAGAACGTGCGGAGCTCCTCTTCCATCTGATCGACCCGCTTCGGGCTGAAGGCGGGAAGGAGGAGCCGGCGGTGACCGTGGTGGTCGGGTGGGTCAGAAGTGATCGGGGGAGCGAGCGCCCGGGGGCGTCGGGCCGGGACACACTCACCCAGATCGACGAGAAGTTCTCGGTGTCGTGGGCCACCTGGGTGACGGCATCCATCGTGACCGGCATGAAGGCCCGGCCGTAGCGCTCCGTGGACGCGACCGGGCAGACCTCGCGCACCTGGTTCCAGATGTCGATGGCGTTCGGACCCCACTGGTCGTCGAGCCAGTCCCAGTCGTTGACCCAGTCGGTCACCGGCTTCACGTCGGCATCGTTTCCCTCGTACCCCACGCAGCTCCCCTTCTTCGGCCCCGCATCGACAGTACCCGGCGACGTTGTCACAGCCCCCACGTAGCATGACGGTCATGACCGAAACTGCCGATCCGACGCTCGAGTCGGAGGTGTCTGCGCGTCCCGACGGCGCTGCGGGCGTGGGGATCAGGACCGATCTCGACCTGCTCGGCGGGGAGGTCCCCGCGGCCAACTACGGCGCGGGCGGCGACGAGGTTTTCCGCGTCGTCTCCGAGTTCGAGCCGGGGGGCGACCAGCCGAAGGCCATCGAGGAGTTGGCGCAGGGCGTCACGGCCGGCGAGCGGTTCCAGACCCTGCTCGGCATCACCGGCTCGGGCAAGTCGGCCACCATCGCGTGGACCATCGAGAAGGTCCAGAAGCCCACGCTGATCCTCGCCCCCAACAAGTCGCTGGCCGCCCAGCTGGCCCAGGAGATGAGGGAGTTCTTCCCCGACAACCGGGTCGAGTACTTCGTCAGCTACTACGACTACTACCAGCCCGAGGCGTACATCCCGT